>JAACFF010000359.1 GCA_009937635.1 Chloroflexota bacterium | reverse complement strand
TCGCTAAAGCGACTACCCCATTTCGAAGGGGGAGTAATGACTTCAGTCAGCTCGTCGCTAAAGCGACTACCCCATTTCGGAGCAACTACTTCAAGCCAATGATGAACAAGCTAACGCTTGTTCTCCTATTTTTCTCCCCCATGCTATAATCCCCGCTTGAATAAAAGTAAACCATTGAGAGACCCTTCAGGTTGTGCAAGCCTGGAGGGTCTTTGATGCGACAGGGAATTAAATGAGCGAAATATTGAGCTTTCAACAAATCATCATGCGCCTGCTTAACTACTGGGAGGAGCAGGGCTGTTTGATCCAGCAGCCATACAATGTGCAGGTTGGCGCGGGCACGATGAACCCGGCCACATCGCTGCGCGTTTTGGGGCCTGAACCGTGGAATGTGGTCTACGTCGAACCAAGTATCCGCCCCGATGACGGCCGATTTGGCGACAATCCCAACCGTATGCAGATGCATTTCCAACTGCAAGTGATCCTCAAGCCTGATCCCGGCGATCCGCAGGAACTTTATCTGAAGAGCCTGGAAGCCATTGGCGCCAATCCCCGCGTGCACGACATTCGTTTCGTGGAAGATAACTGGGAAAGCCCCGCGCTCGGCGCCTGGGGCCTCGGCTGGGAAGTGTGGCTCGACGGCCAGGAGATCACCCAGTTCACCTACTTCCAACAAGCAGGCGGGGCTGAGCTTGATCCCGTTTCGGTAGAACTCACCTACGGGCTGGATCGTATCGCTCTTGCTTTACAAGGAACAGACAGCGTCTGGGAAATGGACTTTGGCGCCGGCGTCGGTTATGGGGACGTGCTGCTGGAGGCGGAGATTGAGCATTGTAAATATTATTTCAACGTCGCAGACGTAGATGCTTTGAAGCAAATCTATGACACGTATGAAAATGAAGCGCGGCGCTGCCTGGAAGCGAATCTCGTTGTCCCTGCGCATGACTATAACCTGAAATGTTCGCATCTCTTTAATGTGCTCGACGCACGCGGTGCGATTGGTGTGACCGAACGCGCGCAATACTTCCGCCGCATGCGCAAGATCTCGCGCCAGGTGGCCGAAGCATATACAGAGCAACGGCAGCGTCTCGAATATCCCTTTATGGATGTGCCCGGCTGGCAGACGACACGGGAGCGATCGGGGACCGCCACGCCGACATGGACGCCCTACGAAACGGCACAGACCTTTGTCCTGGAAATCGGCAGCGAAGAATTGCCGTCCAATGATTTACACTCCGCTATCCGCCAGCTGCGCACGGCCGTTCCTGAATTCCTGGAGCGGCTTCGTTTGCCCTATGATCACATCGCCGTGGACGGCACGCCGCGCCGGCTTGTGGTCATCGTCAGCCAACTACAGCCGCGCCAGACCGATCTGGAGACGGTCGCTAAGGGGCCGCCGGCTGACCGCGCTTATGATGCGGATGGCAATCCGACCAAAGCGGCATTGGGCTTTGCGCGCAGCCGGGGCGTTGATGCCGGCGACCTGCAAGTGGTGGAGGAAAAGGGACGGCGTTATGTAACGGCCGTTGTGCGCGAAGCGGGACGGCAGACAGGAGAAGTGCTTGCCGAGAATCTGGCCGAGCTGGTAGCGGGTATCAAGTTTGAAAAAAGCATGCGTTGGAACGATAGCAACATCAGCTACAGCCGTCCTTTGCGCTGGCTGGTGGCTCTCTTTGGCGCTGACGTGCTGCCTTTCACTTATGCCGGTGTGACAAGTGGGCGTATCAGCCGCGGCTTACGCCCCTATGATTCGCCGGCCATCGAAATCGATGACGCGGCCAGCTACCCGGCCATCATGCGCCAAAACAAGGTCATACTGCATACGGCCGAACGCCAGCAGCGTATCGTCGATGGCGTCGCTGCCCTGGCTGCTGGAAAATTAGCGACCGTTCCCGACGATCCTGACCTTTTGCAGGAAGTAACCAACCTGGTTGAACATCCGACCCCGTTTATAGGACATTTTGAGGAGCGTTTTCTTAAGCTGCCGGGCGAGGTATTGGTGGCCGTCATGCGCAAACACCAGCGCTATTTCCCGGTATACGGCAAGAGCGGCCGTTTACTGCCCTACTTCATTGCCGTGCGCAATGGGGATACCGAGCATTTGGACGTGGTAACCGACGGCAACGAGCATGTTATCCGCGCGCGCTTTGCCGATGCGGAATTTTTCTACAGCAACGACATCCAACGTAAACTCACCGATTTCCTGCCGAAACTGGATACGCTCACATTCCAGGCTGAGCTGGGATCCATGTTGGACAAGACACATCGCTTAGAACAACTGGTCCCAGCGATAGCCGGCATGTTGGTTTTAGAGGAGGAAGAGACGGCCGTGGCTGTACGTGCCGCTTCCCTGGCCAAAGCGGATCTGGCGACCAGCATGGTGGTGGAGATGACCTCCTTGCAAGGTATCATGGGTGGCCACTATGCCAGCCTGGGCGGTGAACCACAAGCCGTATCGACGGCCATTGCTGAACAGTATGATGCCGTCAGCCGCACGAGACCAGGCTTGGCCCTGGCCCTGGCCGATCGCCTGGACAGTTTGATGGGTCTTTTCGCTGCCGGCCTGGCTCCCAAAGGATCCAATGATCCCTTCGCCTTGCGCCGCGCGGCCATCCACATCATAGAGAATCTGGTAGCAAATGAGCAGTCCTTTGACCTGCGCCAGGGATTACAGGCGGCGGCCCCTCTGTTGCCCCTCTCGAGCGACGAGCGGGCTGTCGAGGATGTATTGCGTTTCATAAACGGCCGTTTAGCGGTCGTTCTACGCGAACGTGGTTATTCTACTGATGTTGTCAAAGCGGTGTTGGCCGAATTGGGCCATGATCCCACCAAGGCCATGCGGGCGGCATCCGAATTGCAGGATGCGATGCAGGTTGAAGATTGGCCGGCGTTGCTAAATGCTTATGCTCGCTGTGTACGCATTACACGCAAGTTAGAGGTTCAATACCATTTGCGCCCGCATGATTTCGCGCTGGACGCTGAGCAAGAACTATTTGCAGCATACCAGGAAGCATCAATGGCTATCGACGGCACCTTGCCTTCTTTCGTTGCCGCCTTGCGCCAGATGGTGCCGGTCATCAACCGTTTCTTTGATGATGTGCTGGTTATGGCGGAAGATCAGGCGACGCGCGAAAATCGCCTGGCCTTGCTGCAGCACATAGCCAATTTAACCAAGGGTATTGCCGACCTGTCCCAACTACCAGGTTTTTAGTTCTGGGGAACCGGCTTTTCCTCTTAGCGTCTGCGTGACCTATAAATAGTTTTTCATCTTTAACGATGAGAGATGGAATAGGGGCGAGGGCGAAACGGTTGGATGGGAAATGGTTAGTTGCCCTGTGAGGCTCTGGCCAACCGTCTCGCCCCTTGTATGAGAAATCGAGATTCTTCAAGATCTTCTATAAATTACATAGTTCGGTTTATTGTTATCGAACATTCGGTTCATATGCAGTATAATCGGCATCTACATTGAGCCACACCGGGTATTCGTTCACCGCCACATTTTTGCGGGTAGTTGCAAGGTTAAACCTATTTTGCGATGAGTGTTACGCAAGAGATAAAAAGCCGACTCGACATCGTAGACATCGTCTCCGAGCAAGTAAACTTGCGTAGATCGGGCCGTAACTACGCCGGCTTTTGCCCTTTCCACACCAATACCCGTACCCCTGCCTTCTACGTATTTCCGGAGACACAAACCTGGCATTGTTTTGGAGAATGTTCCGAAGGGGGCGATCTCTTTAGTTATGTGATGAAAAAGGAAGGTTGGGACTTCCGAGAGGCGTTGCAAAATTTGGCCAAACGCGCCGGGGTGACCTTGGATGAACCTGATCCGGAAGCGAAACGACGTCGTAAATCTGAGGAAAAACTGGTCGATTTGTTAACAACGGCTGCCGAATATTTTTACCAGTTGCTGTTATTTGCTCCCCAGGCTGAGGCTGCGCGAAAATATGTGGCAGACCGGCAACTCAATGAAGAAACCATCAGCACGTACCGTCTGGGATTCGCTTTAGAATCCTGGGACGCCTGCCGCACCCACTTCAACGACCAGGGCTACAGTGATGAAGAGTTGCTGAAAGTGGGCTTGCTAACGGAAAATCCGGATCGAGGTACCCGCTATGATCGCTTTCGTAACCGCTTGATGATTCCCATCTGCGATGTAGAAGGCCGGGTTGTGGGATTTGGGGCCCGTACGCTGGAAAAAGATGGCGTCCCTAAGTATCTCAACTCACCGCAAACCGCGCTCTTTGACAAGGGCCGCTTACTGTACGGTTTGGATTCGGCGAAACGATACATTCGCGAAGCGCGAGAAGTGGTCATCGTCGAGGGCTACATGGATGTAATGCAGGGTTGGCAAGCCGGGTTCCGCAATATGGTGGCCCAAATGGGCACGGCTTTGACCGGGGATCAACTGCGCCTGCTCAAGCGTTATACCAAGCGCTTCGTCCTGGCTCTCGATGCCGACGCGGCGGGAGCGAAGGCGACCATGCGCAGCCTGCAAGTAGCCCGTGACACCTTGGACCGCGAGGTTGAAACACGTTTTGATGCACGTGGTTTGGTACAGCACGAAGGCCGATTACAGGCTGATATCCACATTGTTACTTTGCCCGAAGGATATGATCCCGATAAGATCATCCGCAGCGATCGCGATCGATGGCCGCAGTTATTGGATCAATCACAACCCGTTGTAGCCTACGTCATTGGAGTTGCCACGCGTGAATTGGATTTGAACGATGCCAAGGCCAAGTCGGCCGTGGCCCAACAGGTACTCCCGCTCATCACGGATATCGTCGATCCGGTCGAACGAGAGCATTATCGCCAGCAGTTGGCCCGCGCCTTGCGCACCGACGAACGCACATTGCGTATGGTGAGCTTGCCGCAGGAAACAGGTCGATCCCAGCCATCAGGCCCTCCTCCGCCTCCGCCAGAGGATCATTTTCCTCCGGAATTGAATGGGATAGCCCCAAAAACGAAAAAAACGGCGCCCTCTCCCCGCGGTGACAAACGTGCCACAAACCTCTTGCGGCAATGCCTGGAGTATCCGCGCTTGATCATTCAAGTGAACCGATCCTTGATGCGCCAAGAACAACAGTCGATCGGCGAAGAGGATCTCGTCATTCCTGAAGACAAACTTATCCTGGATATAATTTATGACCGCGCCGATCAAGCATCGGTTGTCACGATAGAGGAATTGTGCGATAGTTTGGACTCTGTGCTTTTGGAACGAGTGGAAACCTTGGTGGCCTTGCCCGTTTCGCCGGAATCAGAATTGTCACGTCTTCCTGACCGGTTGGCAATGTCGATCTTAGATTGGCGATTGGCCCAGGCCCGGACTGAGGTTGAGCAGTTACAGCAACTCAGTAGAGGGGCTCATTCTCAAACGGAACTAGCAACAAGCATGGCCCAATTGTATGGGCCTCGGATTCTCGAATTGCAAGTGAAAATCAAGTGGATCAACAAAGCCAAGGACGCCATATCGGCAAGCGGTCAGCGGCGTGCCGAGCAAGGAATCGACCGTTGATTTTACTCCTCGAATTCGCTTCGGTCTTTGGAAACAGTTTGTTCATTAGAAGATAGATAGTTTGCTGCAAATTAACGGACGAGCCAGTAAACTGCCGTACTGACATATTCATTCATCGTGGCGGATTTTTTTGAGTTCGTGAAGGCAGCATCGAAATGAGTGGCATTGTAACAGGGAAAAGAACACATCATGGATCCTGAGAACCTTGATTTTGAAGCCCTAGTAAAACAAGCGCGACGATCCCGTAGGATAGACGAAGCGGATGTGCAGGCGATCCTGGCCACCGCCAGCGACGATGAGGCTGAACTACTCTATGATCGCTTACAGAAACTAAATATTCGAGTTGTCGCAGAAAACGGCGAATTATTGGCCGATCCTGGTGAGTCGACCGGTTTGTTGGACATTGTTAACGATGATTTCCAAGAGAAAGATATCGTCGATGACTTGCAAACCTACGTTGTCGAAGATGATCCCGTTCATACCTATTTGAAGGAAATCGGGCAGGTCCCGTTGCTGACTGCCAAGCAAGAGATTTGGCTGGCAACGCAGATGTTGGCCGCGAAGGTTCTCGATCGTCTAACAAATGATGCTATCTCTGAGCTTGATCAAGAAGATCAGGATCTGGTTCGT
>JAACFF010000067.1 GCA_009937635.1 Chloroflexota bacterium | reverse complement strand
TATCGTGCCATTGTCGTTCCGATTCTTCGCCGCCCGGGCGGTACCACTCCAGCTTGGCCAGTATTGTATCTTCAGGGCTGGCGAAATAAACTTCGCGTGCCAAATCCTTGTCGATCACGCGTTTTACGCGGCGTGTAAGCTGCTGTCGGTCAAACGGCCGTTCCTTGGGTAGAAAAATATCTACTTTGAACATCGTTTCTAGATGAATGAGATTAAAGCTGGTGCGACTTGAAATTGCCCTGCGGATCATCGATTCATCTGCATAAAATGCATTATTCAGCGCCTTCAAAAATGCATCGACGTGTTTTGGTTCAATATAGGCGACAATGTCAACATCCTGCGTTGTGCGTACACGACCGTATGCCGTGCTAGCAAAAGATCCACCAATGAGATAACGAATGCCCAGCGTCTCAAGAACATTTACGACTAGCGATGTAACAAAGACCGGTTCATTCATCATCTTGATCTCAGGGCGAGCCTGATTGTGATGGTTGCGGCCCATAGGCTTTCTCTGCCAACTCAGGGCCGAGCAGTAGATCTGCCAGATGTCGTTGCAGTTCTGCTTCGGTTGCCTGCGGATATATATCTCGCAACCCTTCCAGCGCCAGTTGATTAGCTGTGTGATTTAGCTCTCCCAACATTTGCAGCTTGCGCCAGACAGGTGCCTGGCGCAAGAGCATTGTCAATACGCGTTCCGCTTCCGGGTGTGTATCGGTTATGGTCACAATCCAAGTATAACAGTTTCGCTAAACGCACAACAGCGCGAGCTGAAATAAAGCGGCTCAATCACCACCAAGAAATCTCCGCCATCTGTGTAATCTGTTGATACTTTCTCAAAACGAACCGCTTACAAAACGACGCGCTGTTTCGGCCAGAACGGCCGTTCCCAGCGGCAGCACGCTTTCATCAATATCAAACGTTTCGGTGTGGTGAAAGCGGGCAACGCCATCCGCGGTAGCCGCGCCCAGCATAAACATCGCTCCTTTAGTTTTTTGCGTCATGTAAGCAAAATCTTCCGCGCCCATGCCATATTCATGGTTGGCAACGGCCGTTTCTCCCACCAATTCCTGGGCTGTAGCCCGCATCCAGCCATTGACTTCAGGGGCATTGTAAAGCGCTGGATACCCTTTGATAATATTCAACTCATAACTGCCGCCCAGCGCTTCGCTTATCTTCAAGGCGCGCTCAATCTCTTCCCATAGTTGCTGTCGCACATCTTCTTGGAACGAGCGAATCGTACCCTTGAGCATTACTTCCTTGGGAATGACGTTATGCGCATTGCCGCCATTCACCTGTCCCAGGCTGACGACGCTGGGCCGCAGCGGATTGATTTGCCGCGATGGAATCGCATAAAGCGCATTCAAGATTTGCCCCAACATAAATATCGGGTCGCTGCCGTTGTGCGGATAAGCGCCGTGCGCGCCGTCGCCAAAAAGACGCGCCTCAAACATATCCACTGCCGCCATGCTGTACTCATCTTGAAAAATGAACAGACCATTCGGCCCATTCGATAAGACATGCAGCGCGATGACGGCGTCTACACCCTCCAGCGCGCCATCTTCAATCATCGCCGTCGCCCCGCTGGTGCCATCAGCGTCAAACGCCTCTTCGGAAGGTTGGAACAAAAAGCGCACATTGCCGCGCCACTCATCCTCGGCCAGACTTTGCTTTAGAAGATGCGCCGCGCCCAACAGGATGGCCGTATGCGCGTCATGCCCGCAGGCATGCATCACGCCCGGGTTCTGCGATTTGTACGGCACATCGTTCTTCTCGTTGATGGGCAGAGCGTCCATGTCGGCGCGAATGGCGATGGTAGGTCCGTCCCCCGTCCCAATCTCAGCCATCACCCCCGTACGGCCGATCCCCGTTTCTGCTTCAATGCCTAATTCCAACAAGGTATCCGCTACCAGTTTCGCCGTGCGAAATTCCTGAAAACTTAGTTCCGGATGCTGGTGAATGTCGCGGCGTATGCGTATCAGTTCTGGCGAAAGCGCCTTGGCTTTTTCTAACATAACCCTTCCTTTTCATTCTGCATAATCAGTTCAGAATATCCAACTCATTCAATCTGTGAAATCTGCGCAATCTTTGATTATCCATGTTGCCGAAATCGTTCCACAACTTCGTACATGGCGAAAATATTTTCATCTGGTGTTCCGTAATCCATGTTGATACAGCAAACACCAACATTTTCCAGCGGCCCCGCAGCTTCCAGCAAACCTTGCGTATCGGCGGCGATCTCCTGTGTACTCGCCTGCAGCATGCGCACCGGATCCAGCCGCAAATTGAGAAAAACATCCGGTAGGGCTTTCCTTACGGCCGATACATCCGATCCCCAACCCACGTCAACCATCGTTAACGGAAGCTCCGCATAAACGGGCGCCATGCGATGTAAATTGTTGCCGCAATGATGGATGCCATAGGGTTGGATGCGTTCAGCCATGCCCTTTTCGATATCCAGGTGGATCTCCCGGTAGCTTCGCGGTGAGATCATCTGTACCGAGCAGTTGGCATGGAAAAATAGCTGCGGGTCTACATGTTCCACCATACGGTTGACTGAAATCGAACAATCACCAGTTCTCTGCCGTAAATAGAGGGCTACGTCGACGATCAAGTCGCCGATCAGGCCCAATAAGCGCCGCACACGATCCGGAGCATTATAGAAATCGAGGAACAAATCCTGGCCATAGAGATGATAAGCGGCATTCAACAGCCCATCTGTATTCATCCCTCCGACCACGTATCCCCACTTCGCTTCCAGGCCATCCATCTGTTGGATGAATTCATTCATCGGCCAGGTGCAGCGAAAATCAGGTTTCTGCAACGCTTCAATTTGCTCCATATCCATCTTCATGGGCAAAGGCTGCGGTGCGGCATCCTTCTCAAAGCGGATCTCCGCTCCCAGCAATGCCGGAATGACAAACCCTCCGGCAACATGCTGCGATCCAATGATCGGTCGCGGTTGCGGATCTGGCTCTCCCATGCCTATAACGCCAAGCCGCTCGTACAAAACCCGCCGCATGGTCACATCATTGCGGATACGGACGTCCGGATCAAAGTAAAATGATCTGTCGAAAGAGATGCTCGCCGTCTGGTACCACCAATTCGGATTAAAAACCAGCTCAACAGGAAGTAATTGATCGGCCGTTATTGCAGTCATGCTCTGTTATCTAGGTTCATGTAATTTACAAGAAACGTCAAATCCCCTCTGTGGTCTCCGTGCCCTTTGTGCCCTAATGAATTTCCCATCCAACCGCCTCGCCCGTGCGCTCCTAGAGGGAAGGATACGCTTCTTCAATAGCCGCAATCACATGCTCTGTCAGCCCATCCAGCCCCTCATCCACCACCTGCCGCGCCGGATCGGCCGTGTACCACGCCACAATCTCACGCGCCCCCCACGAAAACGGGATCGTACAGGCGAAATCCGGAACCAGTCTTTTGATCTTGCTGTTATCAAAAATCATGCTGTTTGCCTTATCACCCAGCAACCCTGCCCCAACCTCGGCGTCGAAAGCGGCCACCAGATCCGATGGCACATGCACCAATTGTGGCTTCACGCCCATAGCCTGGCCCATAATTTCATAAATCTGGTTCCAATTCAGCCACTCATCAGACGTGATGTGAAACGCCTCTCCCACCGCCCTGGCATTGCCTAACAAAGGCACAAACCCTTTGGCAAAATCCTTGTGGTGCGTCAGTGTCCACAGTGAAGTGCCGTCCCCATACACTAGCACTTTCTTACCTTGTTTCATGCGCTGCAAGGTCGTATACCCACCAAACAAGGGGATCTTACTGCAATCATAAGTGTGTGAAGGGCGCACGATCGTCATGGGGAATTTCTCGTCCCGGTACGCCTCCACTAGCAGCTCTTCACAGGCGATCTTGGCCTGCGAGTAGTCCCAATAGGGATTGTCCAGCAGCGTCGATTCCTTAACAGGCAGGTTGCTAGGAGGCGTCTGGTACACCGAAGCCGAACTGATGAATATATACTGCCCCGTACGCCCGCGAAAAAGCTCGATATCCCGCTGGATTTGCTGCGGCGTAAAAGCGATCCAATCCACTACCGCATCCCAAGTCTGATCAGCCAACAGCTCGCCAATCGCCGCATCGTTGATATCTCCGGCCAGAGATTTAGCCCCTTTTGCGGCGGAACGTTCGCTTTGACCGCGATTCAGCAGAGTCAGATCGATCCCCTGTTGCACAGCTAATTCAGAACAGGCCGAACTAATAACCCCTGTACCACCAATGAATAAAACTTTCATAATAGTGCTCCTTCAAAATAGGTGTCAGCTGTCAGCCGTTAGCCGTCAGCTAATCCATTACCAGACCTGTATACTCCATATTCTTGCAGGGTGTCCCACATCACCAGGATATTCTCGGGAGGCACATCGGCCTGAATATTGTGTACCGTGTTGAAAATATAACCGCCACCGGGGGCCAAGGTCTCAATGTTGCGCTTGACATCATCCCTGACCTCTTGCGCCGTCCCATTTGGCAGAATGCCTTGTGTATCCACGCCGCCACCCCAAAAAACCAAATCCTGGCCAAAGTCACGCTTCAGATCGGCCGCTGCCATACCGGTCGCCGTGGCCTGTACCGGATTGAGAATGTCCACACCCATCTCGATAAAATCGGGAATAAGCGGCCGTACATTGCCATCAGAGTGAAAAAGACGTTTCGCATGGGGCGCAAGCCGGGCTTGCAGCTCGAAAACCTGCCGCACCCGTGGCTTGAGTTGTTTGCGGAACATGGCGGGTGAGATAAGCTGCGACTTTTGCGTACCATAATCGTCGGCGTAAGTGACCACGTCCACCAAATCGCCCAATTCTTCCAACGCCGAATGCCAATAAGCCAACTTCAGCTCCAACAGTTTATCGAAGAGGACGCAGGCCATCTTTTCATCCATGGCCATCAACAGCAGCAGATTCTCCATACCCACGATGCGCTGGCCAAATTCAAAAATGCCGGCGAAAGCATCTTTTAGCACGACAGCATACCCCGCTGCTCGATATTGCTCAGCCTGCTCCCGCAAACCTGCCACTCGCCAGCCGGCGCCCATATCCGGCCAGGGAAACGTTTCTATTTGCTCTTCCGTGATGTTGAACGTTGGCAGCGGCACGTCGACGATGCTGAAGTAAAAGCCCTTCTCTTTGGGCCGGTGATGGGTGATGCCCCACTCGTCATGATAAGCCCAATAGGCGCCCGCATCTTCTTCCACGATATTCCAATTGTGGCTGTTAAGCGGATACAGGCCACGAACGTCAATTCCCAAGCGCTCGGCCATGTCATCTTCGATCGTCGCCAGCTGCTGGATTGTGTCGCATAGAACGGTCTCTGTTTCTGGCAGCCCCAACGCTTGCCGCAAATTCCGGTAGGCGATGACATGGATGCCTGAAACCTGAATACTCCCCATGTCGAAGGGGATGCGATCCGCTTCTCGATGGTCAAGGGCGATTAGCAGTCGTTCTCGCGAGTTCATAGCCCTGGATAAGCCTTCGCCGCCGCGTTGGCGTCAAGCATAAGATGCACGTGATCTTTTTTTTGCAAAATCGAAGCGGGACACGCTTCGCTGATTGGGCCATTGATTGCTTGAAAAACAGCATCCGCTTTACGCGCTTCCGGCACGATGCACAGCACCTGTTTCGCAGCCAAAAGCGCCGGAATGGTCAGGGTGATGGCGTGTGTGGGGACTTCATCCAATCCGCCGAAATGCCCTTCTCCCACCTGCTGCTGCCGCGAAACCTGGTCCAGCCGCACGACTTTTACCCATACCGGATCGTCAAATTCGGCGAACGGGGGATCGTTGAAGGCGATATGCCCATTTTCGCCAATGCCCATGGCGCAAAAGTCCGCCGGATGTGCATGAAGCAGCCTCGCATAATCGGCGCAATCACTTTCCAATTGGCCTGCCCGTGCAACCACGGGATAGAACGCCGCCGGTGCCGGGATGTAGTCCAGAAAATGATCTTGCAAAAAGGTTGGGAAGCTGGCCGAATGCCCTTTGGGCAAACCGATGTACTCGTCCATATGAAAAATATGGACCTTTGACCAGTCGATACCTTTTAGTTCTCTGAGCACTTGCAAAAAAGTGAGCTGTGAATTCCCGGTGGCGATGATGATATTGGCCACCCCTTTTTCGCGTACGGCCGTCTTAATGATCTCAGCCGCTTCCAAAGCAGCCGCCCGGCCCATATCCTCGTTGCTCTCATAAACGGTGATCCTTAACTGCTCCACAACAAATTCGCCAATTACTTGGGTGTTCATATGCATACCTCTCGCCAATATTCTTCCTACCTGGCGGGCGCCGTTGATTGTTGGCTGTTTTCTATTGACTGTTGGCTGTTAATTAGCCCACCGCCCACCAATCATCGTCCTCCAGGCTGTAAAATCATCATCAAAAACTGCGATATCCGCATCCTTACCGGCTTCCAGGCTGCCCTTGCGATCGTCCACTCCAATAACCCGCGCCGGATTTAACGAAGCCATACGTATCGCTTCTATCAGGGGGGTGCCCACATGCTCAATAAGAACCGGTATCATATCGTTGATCAAGGTTGTGCTGCCCGCAAAGCAGGAACGGTCGAACATCATGCCCACGCCATCGTGCACCTCGTACTCCATCTCCCCCATGCGGAACCGCGATCCCTCGGGCATTCCCGCCCCACTGGTTGCGTCTGAAATCACACATAAGCGATCAGGCCCGATGCACTTGTAAGCCAGTTTCATCAGGGTGGGGGGCAGGTGTTTATTGTCGCAGATCATCTCCACCGTCAGCTCGTCTGATGCCAGCGACACCTCCAGCAGACCCGGTTTGCGCCATGGCCCTTCCCGCACCGTCGTCGACTGTGCGCTCCAGATGTGAATGATGTGGCGCAAGCCCATCTCAATGGCCGCTACTACCTCGTCCTCTTTGGCCGAACTGTGACCGGCGGCAGGCACGATGCCCAGCGCCGCCAGCCGCGCCGTCAGTTCCAGCGCCCCCGGCAGCTCCGGCGCATAAGAGACCATTCTTATCACATCATGGTGATCCAGTAGCTGGCCGGCCGTGCCATCGTTCGGATTGCGAATATTAGCCGGGTCCTGTGCACCCGCTTGCGGCAGGCTAAAGTACGGCCCTTCCAGATGCACGCCCAGTACTTGCGCCCCAAGCTGATCCTCGCCCATCCACTGGCGGCTAAATTCAAGGCAGTCCACCAGGTTGGATATGGGAGCCGTGGCCGGGGTCGCCAGCAGCGACGTCACCCCGCGCCGCGCATTTTCCCGCGTAATAACCTCAAAAGCTGCGGCCGTTGGTTCGTTGAAAGTATGGCCCAGCGCGCCGTGTGTGTGGATGTCGATCAAGCCCGGAGCGATCAGCCGGCCGCCGACATCTACCTGATTTATCTCGTCGGCCAACGCACCGCTATCGATAATTCCCGCGATCTTCGGGCCGTCCACGATCAGCGCTTTACCTTGCTCGACCGCTTCGGGCAGTGCTATACGGCCGTTGACCAGAGCGAAACGTTTGCTTAGTTCATTCATGAGATCGTCCTACCCATCTGCTTCCGGTCCCACCGGAGCAAAACGGAACATGCCATACTGCGCCTGGGTCATGTTTGAATCGCCCGTCTCGCGCATAATTTCCCACATCCTGGACGCCATACTTTCCAATACGGATCGCCGCTCGGGGTCGCCGGCCAAATTCTGTTTTTCGTGCGGGTCGGCGGCCAGGTCGTACAGTTCATCCTCGTCGAAACCATTGAAAACGTACTTGTCGTCCCCGCGCCACAGCACGCGCTGCGTATAATTGAAACGCTGTCCGTGACATTCGGCAAAGGCTTCAGATTGCCAATCGCTGGCCCTGCCTTGTAATAAAGGCAGCAAAGAACGGCCGTGCCCCGGAAAAACATCGCTCATTGTCAACTGTACCAGGGTCGGAGCCAAATCGAGCAAGCTCACGATCTCCTTCACCTGCCGCCCGGCAGGGATACCCGGCCCGTTGAGAATCAAAGGCACGCGGTAAACGCCTTCAAAGGCAGGAATTCCTTTGAGCATCAGCCGCTGTTCGCCCATGTAATCGCCATGATCGGAAGTGAATACGATGATTGTATTCTCCCTCATATCCAACGCATCCAACGTGGCCAGGATACGCCCCACTTGCTCGTCAATCATCGTGCAGTTGGCATAGTAGCATGCCGTAGCCTGGGCAAAATCCTCCCACGCCAGCTCATCCCAGACGCGCTGTATGCGCCGGTAGATGCCAGGTCGACCAGCCAGGTCACCGTCAAAGTTTACCGGCTGGGAGATGTCGTCCAGATCGTACCGCTGATAATAACTACGTAGGGCGACATACGGGTCATGCGGTGCTTCCGTGCTGATAAATAAGGCCCACGGCCGTTCGCGATCTTCAGCCGCCTCCTGCAAAAAGCGGATGCCATCGGAATACATCCGGTATTCCGGCAGCGTCTCTACCGTTGCATCGCTGACGCCATACAATAAGAAATCGCGGTATCCCTTTTGGCGCACCATGCCCCGTACAGCCAGTTCATCTTTCACTTCCACCAGCCCTAGCTTCTGCTGGTACTGCTCCACTTCATATCTGTCGAAGCCGAAATTTTGCAGTTGATTGCTGCGCTCCACGTGCCACTTGCCGAAGTAAGCCGTGCGGTAGCCCGCCTTTTGCAGCGTTCGCGGCCATACAGGCAATTTCGCATCAAAGCTGGCCCGGTAAGTGGGAACCGCATGGGTGACGTCGATCATACCATGGCTGTGTGGCAGCAGCCCGGTCATCAAACTGGCCCGTGTAGGCGAGCAAATGGGGTTGGGAGTATAACAGCGCATAAACTGGCTGCCAGAAGCCGCCAAACGATCCAAATTCGGTGTCTGGCAAGCAGTATGTGCCTCAATCGTATCGGCGCGTTGCTGATCGGTGATGAGAAAGAGAAGATTGGGCAGGCTCATACGTAACTCACCACGTTAACTTCTCTTTAATACGCCCTGGTTTCTGCCGGCCACTCGCCGCTCAAGCGCTTCAGGACCTCGATGCAGAAGATTAACGCCCGTGGCAGGTGGAAGGGATCTTTAACCGGCAAGGCCACGGGCTGCGTAAACTTCTGGCCTTGGCGATCCAGTTTCTGAGTCCATTCGCCGAACTGCGCCACCGGGTAATGGCTGAAGGCGTAATTGTGTACTTTCTCGAACCAGTCCAGCGCCCAAGCCTCGTTTGAGAGTTCATAGGCCAGTAATAATGCATAGAGCACTTCCGTATGCGGCCACCACAATTTGGCGTCGGCGAAGGACCACCATGGTGCTTCCCCCGTTGCGTCCCGCGACAGTAGCATGCCACCATATTGCTCATCCCAGCCATATACAATATGCCACTTGATTGCTCTGATCGCCTCTTCAATGCGCAGTTTGTTGCCCCAATGTTGGTAAATGTGAATCATGAACCACATCGACTCGATAGCGTGGCCAGGGACGATGGCCCGTCCTTGGGGGGAGTCGATCAGCCTGTTGTCCAGGTATACATACTCGTAAAGTAGCCGCTGTTCCCGCCGAAGGAAAGCGGTCATCACCTCTTCGGCGTGGTGCAGCCCCGCGGCCAGAATCGATTCATCTTCCAGAAGCAGGCCCAATTCATGAAACACCAGCGAGAAGATCATGGAGACCCCGTGCGCTTTGACTCCCTCAGGCAGCGGGTAAGGCGCGGTTTCATAAGAACCCGGACGAGCCAACCGCCGCTGCACGTTCTCGTAACTCTCCAGAGCCAGATCGACGGCTTGCTGATCGCCGGTGGCCCGCGCCAGTTCTGTTAAGCCATAGATGGCGAATCCATCGGCATAGATGCTCGTCGCTCCTTGCAAGACATTGCCGTGCTCATCCACGGCAAAAACCCAGCGTCCTTCTTGATCACGGCCGTACCGCTTTGCAAAATTAAAAATATGTCGCGCCACGTCCAGCCATTCCGATCGTGCTTCGATACGGTTGTACAGAGCGGAAAAGGTCCAGATAGCGCGCAGCTGCGACCACATGTATTTGTCTCTGCTTAATACCTGCCCTTCATCCGAGATGCAGCTATTGATGCCGCCATGCTGCCAGTCGACTGCCCTTTCCAGCCAGAAAGGAGCCGTACGCTGCAACAGTTCCGCGCGATAGATAGCCAACAGGTCGGGGAAGCGAACGTCGATTTGCAAGCTACTTCTCCAGTACCTCGTCATACGCCCACCCCTGCTGCTGGCATACGGTTTGCACGTGGGAATCCCAGGTGGGCTCGGCATTTGGCCGGCCTGCGGGGAAACAATCAATAGCCAGGTAGCGCAGATCGGCCGTTCCCAGGCAGTGAATGCGATGCAGCGTTTCTGGCGGGATGCGCACCACATCACCCGGCCCAACCAGGTAATCCTCCCGCTCCGCGCCAATTTCCAGCCGCCCTCGTCCCTCCAAAACGTAAAAAATCTGCTCTGTATCGTCGTGTTGGTGTAACGGAGGCGCCCCTCCCGGCTCGATCACCACCACAAACACCTCGCTTGCCAACGCCTCCGAGCGGTCCATCACCAGATTATTAATGTGCGTAGGAAAACGATACCGCTGCAGCTCTTTAGTAGAAAACACATAATTCATCTGTTGTCATCTCTCTTCGCCATTTCATATCCATAATCGGTCACATCGTTGGTCGTTCACTGTTGCCTGTTGAATGTTTTCGATACCCTGCCAGCATCTCATCCATCACCCAACTCGTCCGCGCCCCGCTCTCACCACTGCTAGGACAACGCCCCACACCCAGCAGATCGTCCACAACTGTTTGGATCAACGGCTGCTGAATATGCGCTGGGTAATCGATGGCGAACTCGCTGTCCCCGTTGCGCGTTGTCAGCAATACCGGCTCAGACCCAAAGGTTGAGTAACTGATACGCCCCTTGCTGCCCACAATTTCCGTGCGATCAACTGTCTCAAAAGCGTTGAAACACCATGCACCCGCACCCTGTACGCCAGACTCAAACCGCCAGGTACCCGTAACAATATCCTCGGCCGGGTAATGCCCAGCCTGGTTCCCCGCCAAACCTTGCACCTCGACGATAGGGCCCAGCACATAATCGAGAAAATCCAATTGATGGGCGGCCAGGTCTACAAAAATACCGCCGCCCGCGATCTCCGGCAGCACGCGCCAGGGAAGGTTTGAGGAGTCCAACTCCTGCGGCCGTACGGCCTGGTAGAGGGCGATAGATACGAAATGCACATCCCCGATAGCCCCGGAATCAATCAGCTCTTTGATTTTCAAAAATCGAGCCAGCGAACGCCGGTAATAAGCTACAAACAAGGAAACGCCCGCCTCCCGGCAGGCGTCGATCATCTCCTGGCACTCGCCGAAATTCATTGCCATCGGCTTCTCGACATAGACCGGCTTGCCTGCCCGTGCGGCCATGATCGTGTATTCCCTGTGCGATGACGGCGGCGTGGCGACATAGATCGCATCGACATCACTATCGTCGATCAACGCCTGGCCATTATCGTACCATTTGGGCACGCCGTGGCGCTGGGCGTAATCTTGCGCCAACTGCCCATTCCGCCGCATCACCGCTACCAGGCTGGAATTTTGTGCTTTCTGAAATCCTGGCCCACTCTTGACTTCGGTGACATTTCCACAGCCGATAATGCCCCAGCGAATTGTATTCATCTAGCATCCTTCCTTTTTCTGTTTTTGTCAATCCTGGTCGGGTTCGCCAATGCCCGCCAACGCTAACTCATGCGCCCGGTGGCAGCTGACAAAGTGATCAGGCCTGAGTTCCGTCAACTGCGGGGGTTCTTTGGAGCAGATATCGATGGCATACTGGCAGCGAGGGTGGAAGTAGCAGCCAGAGGGTGGATCGGCGGGGCTTGGCACGTCCCCTTCCAGCTCGGTCATGGCTGAACGTACCCTTGGATCGGCGACAGGCACAGCCTCCATGAGCGCGGCTGTATAAGGATGGAGAGGCCTATAGTACAGTTCATCGGTAGGCGACATCTCTACGATTTTGCCCACGTACATCACCGCCACTCGATCGCTGATATGCTTCACGACGCTGAGATCATGGGCTACAAACAGGTAAGTCAGATTTAATTTCTGTTGCAAGTCCAACATCAGATTCAGAACCTGGGCCTGCACGGATACGTCTAAAGCTGAGACAGGCTCATCGGCCACGATCAGGCGCGGATTCAAAGCCAATGCCCGGGCGATGACAATGCGCTGCCTTTGGCCCCCGCTGAATGCATGCGGAAAACGTTGCATGTACTCGGGACGCAGTCCAACCAGCTGCAGCAACTCCCGCACCCTTTCCGTGCGCTCCTCGCGATCGGTCATTTGCTGGATCACAAAAAGTGGCTCGCCGATGATGTCTAAGATGTTGTGGCGTGGATTCAACGAGGCGTACGGATCTTGAAAGATCATTTGGATCTCGCTGCGCAGAACACGCATTTCTTCTTCCGGCAGGGTGGCAATGTCCGACTTTTCGCCCGAAGAATTGAGGAAGCGAATCTCTCCATCCGTCGGATCGACGGCGCGCAGAATACAGCGGGCCGTCGTGGTTTTACCACACCCGCTCTCGCCGACAAGGCCCAGCGTTTCACCCTCGTAGATAAAGAAGCTGACGCCGTCAACAGCCCGAACCTGGCCGACGACGCGTTTGAAGAAGCCCCTCTTGACCGGAAAATACTTCTTCAGGTCGTTAACTTCTAAAATTACCGCTTTCTCATTATTTGATTCTGTCACAGGATTTGCCATTGTGAATTAGATATCGACGAAACATGTTGACTATCTCTCACTTTATGCACTTGCTTTTGCCCGGCTATTTTCTTCTGCAGCTTCATGATGCAGAAAACAGCTGGCCGATTGCAGCTGGTTAACGGGTTGAAGCTTTGGCGTTCGCCGGTCACAGGTTCCCGGCATGAAAGCTGAACAACGAGGATAATAGGGGCACCCGTCCGGACGATTAAAGGGATGCGGGATGGACCCTTCGATGGTTGGCAAGAACTCTTTTGATGGCTGGTGGATTGTGGGGATGGATTCCAATAGCGCTTTGGTGTAAGGGTGCTGCGGGTTATGAAAGATGTCATCTACCGGTCCCGTTTCTACGATTCGGCCAAGGTACATGACTACCACATAATCTGCTATCTGAGCAATAACGCCCAGGTCATGGGTGATGAAGATGATCGACATGTTCAAATCTTGCTGTAAACGGCGCAGGAGGTTTAATACCTGGGCTTGGGTGGTTACGTCGATGGCTGTTGTCGGTTCATCCGCAATCAAGAGGCGCGGATTGCATGATAGGGCCATGGCGATCATGGCCCGCTGGCGTAATCCACCGCTTAGCTCCCAAGAGTAGGCATCTAATCGCTGCTCTGGGCTTGGCATCCCTACTTCATGTAATCGTTCGATGGCAATCTCTTTCGCTTCCCGCTTATTGACATCCATGTGCAAGCGGATCGCCTCGATGAGCTGGTTGCCAATGGTGTGTACCGGGCTAAATGAGGCCATCGGCTCCTGTGGGATCAAAGCAATATCGCCGCCGCGGATGGACCGCATCCGCTTTCCCTGGGCATCCAATTGGGCCAGGTCGATCAGTTCTTCCTGCCCACCGTCCATCTGGCGCCACCAGAGGATTTCGCCGTCGATAATTCTTCCCGGTTTTTGCACGATGCGTAAAACGGATTTGATGGTCACGCTCTTGCCACAGCCGCTTTCGCCGACGACGCCCACGACCTGACCCTCATGAACGTCAAAACTGACGCCATCGACAGCTTGCGCCGTCCCCTCGTCCATTACAAAGTAGGTTTTCAAATTCCGTATCGAGAGCAAAGTTTTCGTATCGTTTTCCATCACAACTTCAGTTCCACCCGACTTCCTGACTACTTGACTACCAGACTAATGACTATACGGATCGGCCGCATCCCGCAAACCATCACCCATGATATTCATAGTCAAAACGGTGATGACCACCGCCAAACCCGGTATCAACAGCCAGGGTGCCAGGGCGATTGACTGTAAATTTTGTGCTTCTTGTAACAGCACACCATAACTAATAGCTGGTGGTCGCAAACCAAGACCCAGGAAACTGAGAAAGGTTTCGCTGATGATCATAACCGGGATGGCCAGGGTCACGGCAGCGATGATATGGCTGTACATGGTGGGCATCATGTGACGGAAGACAACGCGCGCTTCCTTCGCGCCGGAGAGCTTGGCAGCGACCACATAATCTTCTTCGCGCAGGGATAGAAAACGGCCTCGAATCTCACGGGCGAGCGTGGTCCAGCCAATTAAGGCCAGGATGACAGTGATTGCCAGATAGGTCTGCTCCACCGACCAGGTGCGCGGCATCGCCGCTGTCAAGGCCAGCCAGATAGGAACCGCCGGCAGCGACTGCAGGAGCTCGATCAGACGCTGGATAACCATGTCCAGCTTACCACCATAATAACCGGAGAGCCCACCTAGAATGATACCCAAAAAAGTGCTGATGATCACCGACAGCAGGCCAATAGACAAGGAAGTCCGTCCGGCAAACATGAGGCGTGACCATTGATCGCGACCCAAACGATCGGTGCCTAGCAGATGGAATGAGTCTTCGGATTCAGGGTCTTCGAGGCCAATAAAGTGCAGATCGAATTTTAACCCAAGGAATTCATACACGTACCCTCGTGCGAAAAGCTGCAGGTAGATCTTCTCCTCTGTACTGGTTTGCCACTCCATGCGCAGCGTCTCCGGATTGCGGACGCCTTCGACTGCATAGACAAACAGCTGCAAACTACCCTCGTCGAAGAAGTGCAGACGCTGGGGCGGGATAAACAATTCGGTCGCATCATCTTGATGTGGATCTTGGGTACTGAAAAAGCCAGGTATGATGGCCACGATGGCGATCAAGATGACGACAAACGTACTGGCTACCGCCAATTTGTGCTTTCTAAAGCGCCACCAAACCAACTTCCAGTTCGGCGCGACGTAAATCGAATCAACCTCTTCTTGCTGGGCGGGTGGACCCTGAGGGGCTGGAGGCTGGACGGCGATCTCGGGGTTTGGATCAGGACTCATGGCAGCCTACTCCATGCGAATACGTGGATCAAGCCACGCCAGCAAAATATCTGAGATCAAGGTGCCTATAATGGCCAGAAACAGATAAATCATGATAATGGTTCCGGCCAGGAACATATCCTGACCGATCAAAGCACGCAGCAGCATCGGACCAATAGTGGGCAGGTTTAATACCGTGGCCACGATGACGCTGCCAGAAAAGATCAAGGGCAGATACCAGCCAATGGTGCTGACCAGGGGGTTGATGGCCAGCCGCACCGGGTACTTCATAACCAGTTTCCACTCTGACATTCCCTTGGCACGCGCCATTTCCACATACGGCTTGTTTAGTTCATCCAGCAAGTTGGCGCGCATAATACGCGCCAGCCGAGCCGTGCCGTCAAGGCCAAGAATGATCATGGGCAGCCAGATATGCCGCAGGAGATCTTGCACGCGGTCCACAGTCCACGGAGCATCAACATATTCTGGCGAGAAAAGCCCGGTTACGCTCACACCGAATTGGGAAAAAGCGATCCACATGAGGATCAATGCGGTCATAAATGTCGGTGTGGCCACGCCAAAATAGTTAAAAACGGTAAAAAAATAATCCAGCCATGAGTACTGCTTCACGGCGGAAATGATGCCAATAGGGATGGCCAGCAGCCAGGTAAAAGCGAACGTAAAAAGTCCCAGCATCACCGTCAAGGCGATACGTTCGCCGATCAACTCCTTGATTGGTTTTTGCCAATCGAATGAGAAGCCGAGATCTCCAGTGACCATACGGCTCGTCCACTTGAGATACTGCATATACATCGGCTGATCGAGGCCGTACCGCTCGCGCAAGGCGTCGACCTGCTGCTGACTGACGGCCGATCCAGAGGCTGCCAATTCGGCAACATAACTGGAGACAAAATCACCTGGCGGAGCCTGAATGATCACAAATGCGAAGATCGAAAAAATGATCAGCAGCAAGGGCAGCAGCAGCAGGCGCTTGATGATGTATTGAGACATATTGAATACCTCAGCTAGGTTCAACCAACTCTGTAGGGGCGTAACCTTGTGCCTCTCAGCCTCGGGCTGCTCGCCCAATATTTGTAACCCTATAGGGCAGGCACGGGGACCTGTCCCTACAGGATTATCGTTGTAGATTGGTCCAATCTCAAAGATTGGACCAATCTAGTCTTTTCGACCTTACTCTGTATAGAAGTACTGCTCGGGGCGCGTGTCGCCAGGCGTACGCAAAGGCCAGTCGTTGCCAGCAACCTCGGGCACATTCATGAGGTTGTCATTGACGACGAGCACACCCTGGACCGCTGGAGTCAGGCCAACAGTGCCGATCTCATAAACGCCGTCCGCCCAAAGCCTGAACAGTTCCTGCGCCAGCTCAATCTGGCGATCACGACCGGAGACTTTCGCCTCATCGATGATCTCCACCATGCGCTTGATATCGTCCGGTGGCTCAAGACCTTCGGCGCCATTGGTTTCGTACCACACCCGATAGAGAGGCCCTATCGTCGTAGCGGGGTCGCTGCGAACATCCTGCTTGGGCTGCCCAGTAAAGGGGAAACCAGTGGTGTCATCATTCCAGATTTCCGACTGCAGTTCGTTGTTAGGCCTCATCGCAAAATGGGGGGTGCGTTCGCGGATTTCAATATGGCCGCGGATGCCTACTTCCGCCCAATCTTCGACGATCAGTTGGCCAATATCAGGCCAGTTGGCGAACACAGGAGATACACCAATTTCGATGTCCAGCCGCTCGCCGCTGGACAGCGTGCGGAAGCCTTCGCCGTCGCGCTCGGTCAGGCCCAGGCCATCAAGCAGTGCATTGGCCGTTTCCAGATCAAGTTCAGTGTACTTGAAGGCATACTCATCCCCGGGATAGTAAGGATGGAATGGCGCAGGCACGCCCTGGCGGGCTTCACCGATGCCGAAGAAGGCGGATTCTTTGATCGCGTTGCGATCGATGGCGTGCGACAGGGCAACACGGAAATCCTTTTCCTGGAAGAGCGCGCCCAGCTCCGGATCATTAGCGATCCAGGTCTGATTTAAAATAACCGACGCATCAGAGCCGCCAAAGGTCGGCCAGGTGACAACGTGATAGTTGCCGGCTTCCTCATTCTCTTTAAGCACCGGGAAAGAGCTCATATTGATATGCCGGCCCTGCATATCAATCTCGCCGGCAACCGCGGCGAGATTGAGCGTCTCTTTATCGGCGAAGAAGGTGAAACTTACTTCGTCGATGTAGGGCAGCTGGTTGCCTTCCGTATCCACGGCGAAGTAGTACGGGTTGCGGCTGATGGTAAAGACTTGATCAGCCACCGAGGTGCCGGTGGGCATCCAGGCGGCCGTGGTTGGCCGCGCACCGCTCATGTGTGGGAAGGCCTGGACGGCAAAAAGCTCCACCCAGGTATCGAACTCTGCTTCATCGACTTTGGCCTGCAGTTCCGCCTCATCGGCGAAATCAGGATGGAAATCCTCCAGGTAGTGAGCCGGTACGAAAGCCAGGTTGGAAATGGCCCGATCGGCGCCATCCTTGTTGGCCAGATCGAGCAGGAAGGCGGTGTTGGGATTGGCATATACCCATTTCACCGCGTAATCGTCAACTTTTTCGACAACGCCCGTGGAGCCATCCGCGTTCTGCATCCAGATCGGAACAGTGGGATTGAGATCCTCGTTGAGGAGAATGTTCTCGTACCACCAGACGATGTCGTCGGCCGTAAATGGCTCACCATCCGACCACTTCATCCCTTCGCGCAGGAAAACGGTCCATTCGCTGAAATCATCATTCGATTCCCACCCTTTGGCGATATGGGGAATTACTTCGGTGCCGTCTGGAGCAAAGCGCACCAGGGCGTCATAAACGACGCGGGTGTAGTTATTGTGATCGCTTGGGCCAAGAAAGGCACGGCGCAAGGTACCGCCGTAGGTGCCAATCTGGTCGACGACTTCTTCGACCAATGGCTCGGCGGGCAGGCGCTCGTCCACGGGAGGAATATCTCCAGCAGCAACCATATCGGCTAACATGGGCGCTTCATTGGGCATGGATTCGGCCATCGGTTCTTCGGCCGGCTCTTCAGTGGGTTCCTCAGCAGGTTCCTCGGCCGGCTCTTCAGCGGGTTCCTCGGCCGGTTCTTCAGCTGGTTCTTCAGCAGGTTCCTCGGCTGGCTCTTCAGCGGGTTCCTCGGCCGGTTCCTCGGCCGGTTCTTCAGCTGGCTCCTCGGGCGCCGGTTCTTCTACCTCGGTCGCCGGCTCTTCAACGGGTGCTTCTTCTGGGGTCCCGCCACCGCAAGATACAAACAGCAGACTAAAAACTAACAATAAGCTGATCAGTAACATCAGGTTCCAAATCGATCTTGATCTGGTCTTCATTTTCGTCCTCCGTGATAAACGTCACATGCTCTTAAAACAAATCCGATACCATCTTCTCAACCAGTCAAGACAATGCTCCACCAGTGCAGAATATGGCCTCGTCGTGCGAGTGCCTCCCGGCAACTCCGCACAGCTCTTCTTCTTACTCTCAATTTTCCTCGATCAATCACCTCCTTCAAAATAGCTAGCAGGAGTTAGCTGACAGCCAATCCATTCTCATTTTTAGTGGACGTACTCTCGCGAATGACCAGTTCGGGCTTGACCACGATCTCGCCACATATCTCCTCATCGCTATTGATACAATCAAGCAATATCGACACAGCTTGGCTGCCTATCTCCAGGCAAGGCACGTGGCAGGTCGTCAGAGCCGGCGACACCAGGGTTGCCAGCATGATGTCATCATATCCTGCGACAGCCATATCGGCCGGTACCTGCCGCCCTGACGCGGCACACGCTCTCAATGCCCCTACGGCGACCAGATCATTGTAGCAAAACAACGCAGGTAACTCGGGCTGCTTCTCGAGCAGAGATTGCACTGCCTCTTCACCATCGGCGACAGTGGGCGCGCAGTATTGCACCCAACCAGCCTTGAATTTTACACCAGCGTCTGCAAGCGCCTGCTTATAACCTTGTAAGCGCTGCGCGCCGCTGTAAGAAGCGCTGGGACCCGCTACAAAACCCACGGCCGTAATCCCTAATTGTAGCAAGTGTTGCGTAACCAGATAGCCGCCCGAAGTGTCGTCGACCAGCACCGCCGGGATCATTTCCCCTTGCAAACGGCGGTTCACCAATACGACAGCGCGGAATTGGGCAAGCGCCTTCTTCAGAGGCGCATCTTCCTGGCGAGATCCACAGACGATCACGCCGTCGACATATCGCTCATGAAGCAGATTTAATACCTCAATCTCACGCGAGGCATCTTCACCTGTGTTGCACAATAGAATGCTGTAACCGTGTTCGGAAGCCACTTGCTCAGCCCCCCGGGCCAGGGCGGAGAAGAAAGGGTTGGAAATATCGGGAACCACCAGGCCGATTGTCGCCGTGCGTGCAGTGACCAGGCTCCTGGCAATATAACTAGGCCGGTACCCCGTTTCTACGATTATCTCTTGCACACGCTGTCTCGTCGCAGCGCTTACATGGGGATTGTTGTTGATGACGCGTGAAACAGTTTGGTAGGACACCCCCGCTAACTCAGCTACATCTGAAATAGTCACGCGCCGTCTGCTCATGGGACCTATCACTTTTCTGTAGCATCACTGTTGCGTACACAATTGTGAACGCTCACACTGATTCCATGGATAGGATACTTTACTGCTCAGCGCCTGTCAAGATAGACGTGGTCATCGGCGCCTTTTTCTGCGTGATCGTCGATCAGTTCTCCCGACCCCGGAGCTTGCCACCGCAACTTCTTGCCTAATGGCCTCGATCTGATCGGGGGTTGGTTTTATCCATGCACGAGCCGCTTGTAGCATTGCATCAATGTTCTCTGCGGGCATGCCAGGCGAGACCCCTCCGCCGACGGACAAGATCATCCCGCCACCAGGCGCAGCTCTGTCCAGGCAAGTTTTTGACCATTGCGCCACTACCTCTGGCGATTCCCGCACGCCCACATCCAACGGGGGCACATTACCCATCAAAGCCACCCGATGCCCCATCATCGCTTTCACTTGGGCGATGTCTACTTCGTGAGTGAAGTTGAATACATCAAAATTAGCTTCGGCCAGGGCTGGGTACAGATGCGCGCACGGCGTGTCATTGTGATAAATACGGATCAATCCCTCGAATTCATCAAAGATGCGCCTCAGTCGTGGAGCGATGAACGCTTCGTAATGTTCCACGGAAACCATGCCCACAATATCGTCTAGCAGCATAATCCCTTCGGGATCTGTGATTACTTCGAGCTGGGCATGTAGCCAGTTGATGATCGTGGTCGTCACGGTGTCCAGAAACTTGCTGATTTCCTTAGGGTGGGTGGCGATGCCTGTCATCAAATTGGTGACACCCATCACCCAGGAAGCCGTAACCATGGGTCCGCGGGCAGCCACCATTTTAATGCTTAACCCTTCCGCCTGTAATCGCTCCTCGGCATGCTTGGTAAGACGGAGAACCAGGGGCATAAAGCCATCCTCTTGCACGTTTGGCAGCGGGGCGTTGGCCCAATGCGCGGTATCGGTGACCACCGGCTCAATGGACGGTGGGCTGTCGTGATGGAAATGAACCCGCGCCCCAAAGGCCGTTGGCTCGGCGGCCATGCCATATTCGACCCAAAAGCCGGGAATCCAGACCGCGTCAGGGAAGCGATCTAAAAGCCCCCTATGAATCTCATACCATTTATCTGCATCGAGAAAGAAATCGAGCGTATCAATGCCCGCATAACCTGGTAACCAGGGGCTGTCCACAATGAGGGCCACCGGCACTGAATCTGGCTCTTCTAAACGAGCCGCTTGCTTAAATCGTTCCCAAGGTGTTGACATTTTGATTTCCCTGCCTAATCGTTCCAGATGTGATATCAAGGCGATTGTATCGCTAAATACTTCGTTAACTAAATTGTTGAAGCTTGCTCTGGCTGCATATCAGTCTTGAAGGGCTGCTCTCCAGACTATCGTCGAAAAAGTCGGCAACACAAACCGATCATTGTATAAATGTTCCAGAACCGCCGTTAACAGGGAATCTGCTTCAATCTGTTGGAATAATCGGAATGAGCGTACATATCAAGAAAATTATCCAATTGACCATTCACCATTCGCCAATTAACCATTCACCAATTTTCTTCTCGCCCAACCGGAGAAAGCCCACATGCACAACAATCCCAACATCATCTACATCTTAGCCGACGATATGGGCTATGGCGACCTTTCCTGCCTGAATAACCAATCAAAAATCAACACACGCTTTCTAGATCAATTGGCGGCAGAGGGCATGATATTCCGCGACGCCCACGCCAGCTCGGCCGTCTGCACCCCGTCTCGTTACAGCATTCTCACCGGGCGCTACAACTGGCGATCTACGCTAAAAG
>JAACFF010000658.1 GCA_009937635.1 Chloroflexota bacterium | reverse complement strand
TTAGTTGTGTCGATGAATACGCCTTTGTTGCCGCCAATGGCCACCGTCCAGTCGCCGCCAGCATACATCCAACCTTGCCGGGTTACCCAGTTCATCTGGCTCAGTTGCGCGAATGCGTCGGCCAGCGTGTTGAACATCATCGCAACCGTGGCGCAGAACTGAGCCGTCATCTCTGACATCTCTGACGGCATGTCCATGTTGGCCTGGAAGTCCACCAGCTTACCATCTGCAGTGACCTCACCTGCGGCAGCAACACCGTGGATCTTGAGCAGGTCATCCAACTTTGCCATATCTACCACCTACTTTCAAGCTGATAGTCGAAATAGGCGCCCCAGGTTGACCTCCCGAACGGGCCTCCTGTAAGCGAAGTGCAGGACTCGGCCGGGCTAGTTTGTGGCTCAATGGATTCGTTCAGGTTAGCCGGAGTTATCCACCACTTTGACCCGGATTTCTCCATGTCGGCCTGAAGCAAGAGGCCACGGAATCAACATGGGTACTTTGAGTTGGTAGTTACGATATTCCTCGCCGAAGGTGGCCACAAGCTTGCGTTCTTCGAGGCGAGTCGCCGCAATCACCCAGACTGTAAACGAGACGTTTAGCAACAAACGGTCCAGGGTCAGATCTGGATATGACCAAATCATCAATAAGGCGGACAGGTAGAGCGGGTGCCGAACCCAGCGATATGGGCCATAGGTTACTAGAGATGCTGCTTGCGGTTCTGTGCTTCGCAGTTCGGCTACGGTCGATCTCAGACGAAAATTGGTGAACAGGCCCAAGGTCCAGATGGTCCAGGCAACTCCGGCAAACGCCAAAACAAGAATCGCACGGAAGATCCACCGAACGAAGCCTTGAGGTGCCAAAAGCCTGTAGGCTGACTCCTGCCAGAAAACTACCAGCGCCAGCACGACGACACCTGAAGCGACTGCGTAGACAGCACCCCCGAAGTGGGCTGGCAAGAGAGCCATGCTGCTATGTTGAATAAAGAACGCTAGACAAAGAATAGCGTTCAACAGCAACGCCGGGAACTCGCCCAAGCGTAAGTCTACCAGATTAAACGAACCGGCGAAGAGGAATAGCATGAATGCAAGCAACCCCCCTCCTCCAATTACGCCGGCCAATACAAGCAATACATATGCTGCGATCCTGGTGGTCGTCCTGGTGATCATTGCACTACCTCATGTTAACCAAATGTTAGTTGCGTCAAATCCTCCGGCGGGTAATTGATTCTCTGTAGAAGCGACTCGAGCTGCTTCCAGGTCGCTGGTTCTTCCCAAACCACGGTGACTCGCCGGGTTCTCGGGTCGGCTTGGACGCGAGTGACCCCGGCGACATCACCAAGTTTCGTTTCGATCGTACGGGTACAGCCGCCACAGCTGATGTTTGGTACCGTAAACGTTTTGGTTTCCATTGCTCTTGATCTCTCCTTCTGTTTGAGTGCTCCGACCTTAGATCGCTTCCGCTTGAGGCGCGCTGCCAAAAGCCCGGCCGCTCAAATAACCGACGTAGGCCGGGACGAGCGGTAATACACAGGGTGACAAGAACGACAGCAGTCCGGCAAAGACCGCGATGAAGTACGAGGGCGTGGCAGAGCCGCCCAAGGGCAAGTTCACAAACAGGTTATTCTGTTGCGCCCAGATGGCGATCATCGTCATGCGGTTGGTAACTAGCAGCAAGCCGATAACGATCAAAAAGATTCCGCTGGCGATCTGGATCTTGCGCATGTGCGGCCGAAACCTGCGCAGTGCCGTCACCGCCCGATTCATTCCCAGGCCAATGAGCAAGAACGGTATACCCAGTCCAAGTGCGTAGCCGCTCGCCAGCAACATCGCCGTTCCGGAAGTCTGTTGGCTCAGTCCCAGAGTTAAGATGGCGCCCAAAGTGGTGCCGATACAGGGTGTCCATCCGGCCGCAAATACGATCCCCATTATAACGGAAGAAAGCAGCCGATTACTCTGCTTGGCCTGCCACTGGGGACGCGTATCGCGATAAAGCCAGGAGATCCTCAATACGCCTAGGGTGACCAGCCCAAAAATGATGACCACGACGCCGCCAACCCGGGCGATCAATTGCTTGTACTCGCCGAACAACTGGCCAAAGACAGTTGCCGCGCCGCCCCAACCAACGATGAAGATCAGCGAAAAGCCCAGCACGAACAGAGAGGCATGGATGAAGGTGGTATATCTTTGACCTGTCGATAACTTCGTTGCTGCGGCCGGTATTTGTCCCATTCAGTTTACTCCTTCACTATCTCACGAACTGCGCTGGATTGCTATGAGGTCACCAAGTCGGCGAACACGGCGATGCGCTTCGTGTTCACCTGGTAGGGGTAGCACGATACCAGAGTAGTGCTGGCAAACTCCGTCGGTTCCAATACCCAAACGTCGGTGGGATCAACAACTTCGGTCTCGCGCACCACGTATGTATAACTTCGACGCTGCGTGGTCACGATAATTTCGTCCCCCGGCGTCAACTTGTCCAGGTAGCGAAATACCTCGCCGTAGATGTCGTTGTGCCCTGCCAGCG
>JAACFF010000066.1 GCA_009937635.1 Chloroflexota bacterium | reverse complement strand
TTATAGACCTCTCCGTAGGGTATGGGCTGGTAGACAAGCGGGGTGCATATTTCCGTTATGGTGATACGCTTCTTGGTCAAGGACGCGAAAATGCCAAGATCTTCCTCCTGGAAAATCCGGATCTGCTTGATGAGCTCGAGTTTCTGATCCGTCGCGAAGCGGGATTACCATTGGACGATGCGGTTGAAGGAGACATGGCCGTGGGATCTTTCTAAGATCACAACCGTAACCTACAGAAGTTCAACTTTTTGTCGTTATCGTTTAGGGAAAGCTAACGGCCAGAAAAGTTGAACTTCTTTTTAGTTGAACTTCTTTTTATTAGGAAATATAGAAGACAGAACGCTAAGTTCGACGTGTCCGCCAGCGCCTGCTATGCTATAATGGTAAATTTGGTCAGCGACCAAATGTATGGCTTATTTTGGGTCATGCCCATAGATCGAAAACAGGAAATCATCGCAGGATTTTTGTTATGAACATATCAGCTTTAGCTCCCTATTTGAGCATTATTGAAATTATACTTGCCGTCGTGCTTACCGCGTTGGTCCTACTGCAAACTAAAGGATCTGACCTGGGTGGATTCCTTGGCGGCGGCGGTGGAGACAGCAGCGGCAGTTTTCGCACGCGCCGTGGGGTGGAAGCCACTATGCATCGCCTGACGATTGTCGTCTCTGTCCTATTTTTCGCCAATACGATTCTTGCCTTCCTGGCCTGGGGATAGGCCATGCCGTGGGCGGTGACCAGTCCGTCAAAACCTCGTTTTCCTGGAAACCAGCGGGATGCTTTTTTTGTCCCTTGGATTTCATTTCCCTCATACTAGATGAAAGTTGATATTCGTTGGCAACTGCTGCTGGCAGTTGCCGGTTTTGGGCTTGTGTTGGCGCTGCTCTCATACCAGGTGCAGAGCGCCAGCCTATGCACGGTGCGAGTGCCGGCTTCCGGTGGCACCTACACAGAAGGTATCGTCGGCGCACCGAGCTACCTGAATCCGTTGCTGGCTGATGAAAATCCCGTAGATCGGGAGTTGACGAGCCTCATCTTCGATGGGCTCACACGTTATGAAGATGGCAAGCTGGTGCCGGCGTTGGCCGAGCGCTGGGAGGTCAGCGAGGACGGCCTTGTCGTACGCTTTTTCTTACGTGAGGACATTACCTGGCATGATGGACAACCTTTTTCGGCCGCCGATGTTGCATACACATACGGTCTCATGCAAGATGAACAGTTTTCCGGGGGTTCGGCGCTAAGGCTTCTGTGGCAGTCGGTGACGATCCGTGCGCTCGAAGAACACATCGTCGAGTTTGAACTGCAAGAACCCTACGCCGGCTTCTTGGACGCCACGACACGTGGTATCATGCCCGCCCATCGCCTGGAGGGGATCATGGCCGAAACCTTGCCTGACTCCGCTTTTAACCGCGAACCGGTCGGGACGGGCCCCTTTCTGGTGAGACCTGGACAGGAGTGGCAGCAGAGCGCCCTGTTATCTCTGACGCCAGCTCCGGATGCCTGGCGAGAGGGCACCAGCGTTGGAAGCCTCGTTTTCCGCTTTTATCCTACGGAATCAGCTCTCTTGCGAGCCTTTGAGCAAGGGGAGATTCAAGCTATAAATAGCGTTTCACCGGCCATGCTGCCGGAGGTGGCACAATTGCCACAGGCGCGTTTATTTTCGGCCGTTGCTCAACGCTACACGTCGATGCTATTTAACCTGACAGACAGCGGGTCACCCGCTACCCGATCAGTGGACGTGCGTCGCGCCCTGGCTCACGGTTTGGATAGAGCCATGTTGGTCGATAAGACCTTGAACGGGCAAGGCGTGTTGCAGAGCGGACCCTACTTGCCGGGCTCCTGGGCCTACAACCCCGATGCCTTAACCATATTTAGCAGCCAGCCTATTTCCGCAACCACCACTTTGGATGCAGCAGGCTGGACTCTGGCGGAAGGTGATACGATACGGCGCAATGGAGACGACGCCATGGTTCTTCGTTTCCTCGTCTATGATGGCCCCACCAACCGCGCGCTTGCGGAAGCTATTGCCGAGGCGTGGACTGAATTGGGTGTCGCGCCCCAGTTGCTGTTTTTCTCCGATTGGCGGGACTATAGGCGCTTGCTGCGCGAGCGACAGTTTGATGTAGCTTTGGTTGAGGTGACACCACCTGGCGATCCCGACCGTTATGATTTCTGGAGCCAGGAAGCTATTGTGCGCGGGCAGAATTACGCTGGTTGGAACCGCAGACGAGCGAGCGAAGCCCTGGAATCGGGGCGACAAGTTTGGTCAGTTGAGGAAAGACGGCCGTTCTATGATTCGTTCTTGCGTTATTACGATGAAGACCTGCCGGAACTTACGCTTTTCCAACACGTATATACTTATGCGGTTAATGAAAGTGTTGAGGGCGTGGAAATCGGCCGAATTGATAACCCGCGTGATCGTTACCTTTCTTTGACGGATTGGATCTTACTCTATCGAGACGTGACTGTCGCTTGCAAGGATGATCAAGCTTAAGCGCCCTTATTCGTTTTGGTATGGCTTGTGAAGGACCTGGTTTCTGGTCGGTACGGCAAGTCACGGTAGCTTGTCTAGAATCTGGTATAATAAAGGGCAATCAATAATGGCGTTATTTAATACCGTTCAATTGGAAGTCGTTGGCTCCTCTATTACAGAGATGCTGATTTTCTATTAGGGAGAGATAAACATGATAGGTGGTTTAGGTTGGCCAGAACTGCTGTTGATTCTTGCAGTGGTGTTGTTGGTGTTTGGTGTCGGCCGTATTAGCAAGGTTGGCAGTGAACTGGGGAAGGGCATCAGTGCCTTTCGTGAAGGCGTTAAAGAGGGACAAGAGGCCGAGGACGAGGATAGCAAGGAAGACGTAGTAGAAGAATAAGCATGGACAGCTTCTTTGGCATCGGCGCTCCGGAACTTATTTTGATTCTGGTTATTGCGGGCTTGGTTATGGGGCCCGAGCGCATCGGCCGTACGGCGCGGTGGCTAGGCCGAACGACCTCCCAACTACAAAACATCTCGCGAAGTTTCGTTCGCCAGCTAAACGCGGAGCTGGATGATGCTGAAACGGAGGACCTAAAAGGCGCCTGGAAAGATATGCAAGATTTGCGCCGCCAGATTGATGACCTGAGGGGGGAGTTAACATCGGTAACGAAGAGCGCCACGAACCAAGGGCAGAAGCTGCTTACCGATACAAAACAGGAAATCGAGCGAACGATTGCGCCGCCGTCTTTCACATCTGCTGCAACTGATGGAAACGCTGCCGCGGATCCGCCACCCGCGCCGCTGGAACTGCCAAAGCGAATCAAGGTGGCGGATGATCCAGAAGAATGAGTGACGTCGAAGCGACAGAACAAGACGATACCCACTTGTCATTGCTGGAGCATCTAAATGAGCTACGCAAACGGCTGGTCTGGGCTGCCCTGGCCTTAATGATCGCCACGGTTTTTAGCTTTTTATTTGCTCAGGCGATTCTTGATTTTCTGCTTACCCCATATTCTGCCAGTATAGGGGGTGAGGCAACACTCCAGACATTAAAACCAACTGAAGGATTGGAAACATACTTTAAAGTGGCTCTGCTTTCGGGAGCCATTATTGCTATGCCTGTCATATTGGTCCAGTTCTGGAGTTTTATTTCACCTGGAACTACCGCGCAGGAAAGGCGCTACATCTATATTTTTATTCCAAGTGCGCTATTCTTGTTCCTACTAGGCATTGCCTTTGCCTGGTTCATTTTGGCGCCTGCGGCCATTTTCTTCCTAGCTAACTTCATGACCGATATCTTCAAAACAGAATGGACCGGTCAGGAATATATCAGTTTTGTGACTCGTCTCGTCTTCTGGATGGGCGTTAGTTTTGAACTGCCCATAATCGCCTATTTTGTAGCGCGCATAGGCGTCATCACGTCTCAGAATCTACGCGATCAATGGCGCGTCGCTATCGTCGCCGTGGCTGTCATTGCGGCTATCATCACACCGTCCATCGATCCGGTGACGATGTTATTGACCATGGCGCCATTGCTTGTTTTATATTTGCTTAGCATTGGATTAGCGCGTATCGGCCAGCGCCAGTATGAGCGCTCCGTAGCCATTTAGCTCGCTATTGATCCGCATCAACTTTTGATCGCCCGTTGGATAGAAGATAGGCGGCCAAAGCTCCGCCGATAAAGCCGAATAGATGCATCTGCCAGGAAATACCCGCGCTGTTGGGGAATAGTCCGATCATCATGCCACCGTATAGGATGGTCACGAGAATTGACCATACAATGGCTTCCCAACTCCGTTCAAAGTAGCCCCGCGTCAGGAGATAACCAAAATAGCCGAAAACGAGGCCGCTTGCACCCAGATGAATTGAAGCCGATGGCGCGATCAGCCATGTGCCAAATCCGCTGACCAGCACCGTGATTAAAGTAACCGCGATGAATGTCTTGACGCCGCGCAGCAAGACAAACCAGCCTAGGATCAGGAAGGGGATTGTGTTGGCTGCTAAGTGGGGAACTCCCACGTGAAGCAAGGGTGCAAATCCAATGCCCCATAACCCTTCTGCCTGGCGTGGCAGAATGCCAAATTGATCTAAACTGCCATCCAATATCCAATCGATCGCCTCTAGTAGCCAAATAAAGACTACGAACCCTCCAAGAATGGTGGCTTGAGTACGTAGTGTACGGCCGATTTCGGTAAGGTTATCGTCTTGATCCATAGGAACTGCTCCGTCAACGTTTCGGTGTGCAGAAGGCGATAATAACGGAATGATGAACCTCGTGTCAATAGTTGTCGTTGCGACCGGGATAGACTACGGTATATTAAAGAGTACGAGATTTACTATCTGCCGGTGCAAAGATCGTCCGGCAGGCCTGGAAACCTGTTAGAAATCTGGAGGAGTTATGCTCTTTGTTGATAACCAGGAAGTAAATGATCCACGCCAAAACCTGGCGCTGGAAGAGTTTCTATTGCGCCATGTGCGGATAACTGAACCATTGCTCTTATTTTATATAAACGAGCCGTCTGTGATCATCGGCCGTAACCAAAATACGCTGGAAGAAATCGATCCCTTTTATGTGAGAGCAAACGACATTCACCTGGTGCGCCGGTTATCTGGTGGCGGGGCTGTATATCACGACCTGGGTAACCTTAACTTCAGCTTTATAACACAGGGACGGGAGGATCTGCACAATTTCGCGCGCTTTACCGATCCCGTCATTCGTGTGCTGCGCGAACTGGGGGTCGATGCAGAATTGCGCGGCCGTAGCGACATCTTTGTAGATGGAAGGAAAATTTCCGGAAATGCTCAATACGCCAGCCGCGGGAGGATGTTCAGTCATGGTACGCTGCTGTTTGATTCGGATATCGCCCAGATGCTTAAGGCCATCAACCCGCGGCAACTGAAGATCGAATCTAAGGCTGTGCAGTCGGTACGCAGTTTCGTCAGCAACATTCGCGAATTATTGCCTGAAGATATGACCATTGTGGAGTTGAAACAGGCGATTTTGGCTAGTACGTTTGGGCGGAACAAGATTCCAACTTATGAGCTAAGTGACGGAGATAAAGACCGTATTCGACAAATTTCCGAGGATCGGTATGGGACGTGGGATTGGAATGTCGGCCGTTCTCCTCGCTTCAATGTGCAAAAGAGCGAACGCTTCCCTGTTGGCAAGGTAGATGCCCGTATTGATGTAGACCATGGCTATATTCGAAGCATTAAGATCTACGGAGATTTTACGGGTAAGTTGGAGATCGCCGAACTGGAGACGCAACTAATTGGCGTGCGTTATGATGCAGATGTCCTGGCCGAAGCGATGCGAGGCCTAGATATTCAGCACTACATTGGCGGTTTGAGCCAGGAGCAATTCCTCGAATTGCTTTATTGAGTAGCCAAGGACAGCTAATTAGCCGAACTCACGACTCCGTCAGGCAACAAATAAATCTATTGTAGTTGCTTCAACGCTTTTTCCACGCTCTTTTGGGGACTGACCTTGTATTGTACATCTTCAAGCCGGCCTTCGGCGTCGATGATAAAGTGGCTGCGGATGATGCCTTGATAGGCACGGCCGTACATTTTTTTCTCACCCCATACGCCATACGCATCGGCTACGGCATGGTCCGCATCGGACAGTAGATGGTAAGGAAGCCCCTCTTTGGCCCGCCACTTTGCCAGCCTGTCTACCGAATCTGGGCTGATCCCTAGTACAACAGCTCCTGCGGCCTCGATCACCGGGAAGTTGTCGCGAAATCCACAGGCTTGTTTGGTACAGCCGGGTGTATCTGCCTTAGGATAAAAGAATATGATCACCCTTTGCCCGCGTAAGTCCACTAGCTTGACCTTGTTTCCATCATCAGCCTGCAGTTCAAAAGCTGGAGCAAGTTCCCCATTTTGTAAAACCATGTCTTTCTCCTTCAAATTCAGGTAAAAAGTTTTGCGAGTAGTGCGCATCCACAGATGCGCGCGGCTCCAAATACTAAACTTCAAACGAGCTATCAACTACGGCCGTATACTGGAATCGCGGCACCATTGATGGCACGCGCGCCATCGGAAGCTAGAAAGAGGATGACATCAGCCAGCGCGCCTGGAGGTACCCATTTGCTGAAGTCAGCCTCTGGATTTTCCTCCCGATTGCGCGGCGTGTCGATAGTTCCCGGCAAGACGCAATTGACATTGATATTGTGTTCACTTAGCTCGGCTGCCATACTCTCAGTCAGGCGCACGACGGCGCTTTTCGACACCACGTAGGGTGCCATATTCGCCTTACCAGCCAGAGCCGCGCGGGCAGCGATGCTGACAATCTTTCCCGTACCCTGCTCTATCATCAAGGGAAGGATTTCGCGGCTGACCAGGAATACCGTTCGGGCATTCAAATTAAGCATGAATTCCCATGTGTCTAGCGGCGTCTCATACAGCGGGGGGCCCATGCTAAAACCACCGGCTATATTGACTAACACGTCAATACGACCATAGTGATCTCCTATATCGCGCACCATTTCGGCTACCGATGCTTCATCCATCAGGTTTGCTGACATGAAGTAACAGGTGTCATCTTCCGGAATATCATCGCCAAATACAACACGAATTACTTCCCGCTGCTTGTCAACCACGGCGATCTTAGCCCCCGCGCTATGGAAGGCACGCGCAGCAGCCATTCCTAGATTGCCGGCCGCACCTGTAATCACGACAACTTGGCCGCTAAAATCAATCATCTCCTTCTCCGTTTCCTTTTTTTGCCATTGAACAAGTTTACAAGCCTTCAGTGCATTATGTGCCTTGCAAGAAATTTGCCGCCCGTAAAATGCCGACAACGCTTTTGGCATCTTGTAAACGGCCGTCCAGAGCCATCTTCACCATCTTTTGCAGCAAAACCGGACGCACTTCGATGATCTCGTCGCTGTCCTGAGGAAGCGGATCAGGCACCAATCCGGTTGCCAGATAGATAGACATGATTTCGTTAGACATACCGGGCGCTGGCCAACATCGTCCCAACTCCTGAAAATGGTTTGCACGCAACCCCGTTTCTTCCCGCAGCTCTCTTTGCGCACATGCCAACCAGGGTTCTTGCCAGTCACGTGTACCCGCCGGCAGCTCCAGAATCGACTCGTCCAGAACCCGCCGGTACTGGTGCAGCATGAGCACTTCGAAACCGAGCTCTGTTTTGCGTACGGGAACCAAAACGACAGCGCCCGGATGTTCGATCGCCCCTCTTTCGACTACGATGCCCTCAGGGGTTCGGCTAGTTTGCACACGCAATCGCCAGGACTGCCCTTGCCAGGCAACGTGCGAATCCGAACTGGATGAATTCATAACTACTGCTGTGGTCTAATTGCAGTCTGGTATCTGCAATACTTGGCCAACGGAAATTTGTGCAGCGTTGGGAATACCATTATGCGCCGCCATTTGATCCGCCGAACAACCATATTGCATCCCGATGCGGAAGAGGTTCTCGCCAGCTTGCACGACATGGGTTCCGCCCACTGCTGATGCCGGCTCCTCTGTAGCCGCTGGCGCTGCGGGTGTATCGGCAACGATGATCTCTGGCGTACTTGTTAGCACAACGGTACCTGGTGCAGGGATCAAGATTTCCTGGCCGACTTCTAGCTGGTTGACGTCGGGGATATCATTCACGGCCGTGATCACGTCTATGGTCACCCCATACTGCGAAGCAATATTGAACAGGGTGTCACCCGGCTGCACGACGTGGATCGTGTCTGTAGCGGGTGCCTCCGTTGGCAGTGGCTCAAGGGTGGGTTGCACTGCTTCGAGAGTGGGGACAGGCTCAACGTTTTCAATTGGAGTCGGCACCGGCAACTCCGGCTGGACCGCTGCTGGCGACTCCACGGCATTTGGTGTAGGAGGAGCGGCTGATTCCTCTTGGGGATAGGGACGCACGCAAGCCGCCAGTGTGAGCAGGGCAACTGAAAGAGCCGCTAGCCATACCGGATTATGTTTAATGCGCATCACTGGGAGCCTCCTTGCTCATGAAATCAGAGTTACTTCTGAGGGTATTGTAATACCTGGCGGGTACTCAGTCAACATAATATTTATGGCGCAACGGTTTTGCCATATTCGTTAAGATTGCCTTGCCTGGTGTCCCATGATCAATCCGATACGATATAATCAGCGATTATGCTTTCTGAAGCAACGAAGCCAGGTGTGCCAATGCGGGCACAAATTGGAATCAATGCCCATCTATTGTCGGCCGAATCCGGATATCGTCGGGCAGGCATTCACCAGTACATCAACCAGGTTTTGGACAATCTGCCGCTGCTTGCTTCCGGCTCCAAATATCTTGTTTTTTCTCGCCATGCATCTCGTTTCTCCGCCAAACCAGGATTCGCTGTTCAATCCAGCCGTTGGCCGACTGAAAAAAGAGTGGTTCGTATCTCCTGGGAGCAAACTGCCTGGCCTTTGCTTGCCTCCTACCACAAACTTGACTTATTACATAGCATGGCTTTTGTCGCACCGTTGCTCTCCAGAATCCCCACTGTGATTACGGTATACGATTTAAGCTTTATTCACTTTCCGCAAAGATTTCCCACCATGCAGCGCACTTATCTGCAAAGTCAAACTGCGCGTTCCTGCCGGCGGGCGCGTAGAGTGATCACTATTTCCGAATCTGGAAGACGGGACGTGCACCGTTTCTTTCAAGTTCCGCTAGACAAGATAGATGTTGTGCTACCCGGTGTCGATCCCTTATTTCGGCCGTTACCCGAAACGGAAGTGGCGGCATTTCGACGCCGCGAACATTTGCCACAACAGGTAATCCTGCATGTTGGCACGTTGCAGCCGCGCAAGAACATTCCCATGCTGCTAGAGGCCTTAGCCAGGCTGGCCCGACCGGAAATCGCCCTGATTCTTGCCGGAGGCAAAGGTTGGCTGTACCAAGACATCTTTAATCGCGTGGCGCAATTGGGCCTCCAGAAACAGGTTCGATTCACCGGGTATATAGCGGACGAGGACTTACCCCTCTGGTATAATTCGGCGAGCATACTGGCCTTCCCATCAGTTTATGAAGGATTTGGTATGCCCGTGGTAGAGGCCATGGCTTGTGGAACGCCTGTTGTTGCTGCTAAATCATCTTCAATTCCTGAAGCGTGTGGGGAAGCAGCCCTATACTTCAACCCAGAAAATGTGGGTGCGTTGACCGATCGTTTAAGCGCCATTCTAGATGATACCAATTTAGCTGCCGCCATGAGGAAGAAGGGTTTGGCTCAGGCGCGTTTATTCTCTTGGCAACGGGCAGGCCAAGAGACAGCGCACGTTTATAGGAGGGCATTGGCGCAATGATGAAGAGCAGGACTGTTCGCTATCTTACGGTAGCGACGGATCTGATTCTCATGAACCTTGCTTTTATCCTGGCTTATGCTGCGCGCTATAGGTGGGAATGGCTTCTGCCAGTGGTTTTCCCGGAACCTTATACGGGATATCTAGGCCAGCAATTTGTGTTGACCTTGTTACTAATCCTAACTTTTTCGCAGCACAAAGTCTGGCGCCGGCGTCGAGGGGAATCATGGGTAGATGAGATATCGCGAATTGTATCGGCGACGGCCTCTGGCATTGCCTTGATGATGGTCTTCACCTTTTTTTTCCAGCCGACACCGTTTTCTCGACTACTGCTGGTCTGGGCGTTGGTGTTTATCGTGGCCTTTATCGCTGTGGCCCGTTTGCTGCGCCGTGGAATTTTACGCATGCTTTACCGGCGTGGAAAACTAGTGGATCGTGTGATTGTGGTCGGATCCGGTGAGGTTGGGCGGAGTGTCATTCGCACCTTGATCGCCCAACCCGATCTCGGCTTCCGGATTATTGGTTACCTGGACGATGGCTCAGGGGAAAACAACCTTGGATCTGGTCTCATTCAACACCTTGGCAGCTATCACGACCTGCAACGGGTGCTGCATGATCATCAGCGCCTACATACGATATTTATTGCCCTACCGGGTGAAATGCACGGCCAGATCATGTCTCTGTTACGAATTACTCGTGCCCACAACGCCCGTGCGCAAGTTGTTCCCGATTTACTACAAATGAGTTTGAACCGCGTTGAGTTTATCAATATGTCCGGAATACCGATGCTTGGCGCGCGCGAAATGCGCATCAGTCGCTTCGGCCGTATTCTGAAACGCACTATGGATCTGCTGTTTGTAATTATTTTGGGCATCCCGGCTGTTTTATTGACGGCTGTGATTGCCGTGGCCATCAAACTCGATTCGCCAGGACCTGTAATCTACTCCGGTGTGCGTGTCGGTCGCGACGGTAGGCTTTTTGATATGTTTAAATTTCGTTCCATGGTCCTTGGAGCTGATATGCAGAAAGATGCTCTGCGGGAGTGGAACGAAGCTGATGGGCCGATCTTTAAGATAAAGGAAGATCCTCGACTCACCAGGGTTGGACGTTGGCTGCGCCGTTCGAGTTTGGACGAATTACCACAACTTTATAACGTTCTATTAGGTCAAATGAGTGTGGTCGGACCCCGCCCTCCGTTGCCGGAAGAAGTAGCTGAGTACAAGCCATGGCAACGGCAGCGATTGTCGGTGATTGGTGGGATTACTGGTCTGTGGCAGGTAAGCGGCCGTTCGAATCTTACCTTTGATGAGCTATGCTTGTTAGATATTTACTATATAGAGAACTGGTCATTGTCACTTGATGTTCGCATCCTTTTGCAGACCATCCCCCATGCCTTATTCGGCCGTGGAGCCTACTAATGATTACAACAAATAGCGGGCAGAACTTGACGATCAGAATCCTTCGTCAGGCATGCTTGGTTGGTTGATGCCCGTAACTTCTCCATGCAAATTGATAGAAACGCGAAAGCCAAGCATACCCAACATATTGCGCGCCTGGAGCGGGAGACCTTGAGCGATAATCTGATCCATATCTACGTTTCGCAATTGTGCATCGATGGCGGCTTTTGTGAACAAGTCATCTTTGCCCAGCATTGAAAGCGCCTGGTCAACGGCGACATCTTTATTGTCTTCCAATTGTTTCAGGAAAAAACCTAGAACCTGGCGGTCGACTTCCTCCGCATTGATATGGCGCATGAACCCATCATCATCGACAATATAAAATGCTTCACCGCCAATTTGGGTTGTCGAAAGCAGGTTCTCCTCTTCATCGTAGACCAATCCCTCAAATAATGCTTGACCAGACATCGTATTTACCATGCTCCTCGCGCCGTCGATAGCATAGCATGCGGCGCTCTCATTTAAACCTCGTTGGCGAATCATCAAGGGGCACACACCAAGCGTAGCGTACTGCCCTATTTCTTATGATGCATCTTCAATACGAATCATACAGTCAACTGTACTGTTCGCAAGCCGCCCGCTTATATAGTTCTCAGGAATAGCTCTGAGTTAGGTGACTGATTCCCGTTTTCAGGGCATAAAGCGCGTCAGGTGTGCCGGGTAAAGCCGTTGTGGGGTATAATCCCCTGGTTTGGCAGGAGTATGTGCCACCTTAACGAACATGACCGATTTGTTCAGAATTGATATAAAAGAGGATTTAAGGAAAGGCGTTGTTTAGACCACTCGATTGGCTGTTAGGGCTGTTTTCATTAGACATCGGTATTGATTTAGGTACAGCCAACACCTTGGTTGCAATTCGGGACAAGGGCATTGTGATCAATGAACCATCTTGGGTAGCCATCAATAAGCGAACGCGCAGACCACTGGCGATTGGTTCCGAAGCACGAGAGATGGTCGGCCGCACGCCCAGCGACATTGTGGCCATCCGGCCCTTGCGCGATGGCGTCATCTCAGAGTTTGAAATAACCGAGGCCATGCTCAAGTACTTCATCGACAAGGCCCATGAACAGATGCTGGTACCTTTCCCCCGACCGCGAGTTGTGGTTGGTGTGCCTAGTGGCGTTACCGAGGTGGAAAAGCGAGCGGTATATGATGCGACGATGTCCGCCGGTGCGCGTGACGCTTTTCTAATTGAAGAACCCATGGCCGCTGCTATTGGTGCAGGTTTGCCCATTATTGAATCGCGCGGCAGTATGATTGTTGACATTGGCGGCGGCACTACTGAAGTGGCGGTATTTGCCATGGGTGGAATTGTCGTCAGCCGCTCGATTCGTGTGGCCGGTGACGAAATGGATGAAGATATCGTTGCCTATGCGCGTAATAAATACAATTTACTGATTGGCGAACGTATGGCAGAACGCGTCAAGATTGGCATTGGGTCAGCATTCCCCTTACCAGAAGAAACAACGATGTCCTTGCGTGGCCGTAATTTGATCAATGGGTTACCCCAGACAGTCGACATCAGCAGTATTGAGCTGCGTGAGGCCATGGCCCCGTCAATAAACGTTATTGTAGATGCCGTACGTGACGCGCTTGATGAAACCCCTCCGGAACTGGTCGCTGACTTGATGGAAGTTGGCGTATGCGTGGCCGGGGGTGGCGCCCAGATCCAGGGTTTGGCTGATCGGCTGGAAGACATCGTCAAGATGCGCGTCTGGGTAGCAGAGGATTCGATGACCTGTGTGGCACGTGGTGCCGAGCGCGTACTCGAAGATCTCGACAACTACGAACGCGTTCTGGTGGGTCTTCACCGCGGAAGCACGCATCATTAGCGCGGATGCTTGGAGCAATCGTGCCTGGATAAGTGGGTTGCTCTGCAGCTGCCTTTTCTTATTCCCAGTGTGGTATGGACCTTAACGAAGCACAAAAACGAATACGCTGGGCGACCTTTGCGGTGCTTGCCGTGCTGGCAGTGCTGCTGACCATTCTGGATCGCACGGGCAACTTGGATACCGCTTTTGGTGTAATTCGTAACCCGATGGCTTCCATAATGGGTTGGACTTCCGCAAGGACTTATGATCTGGAAGATGTGCTGGAGGGCCCGCGCGATCTTGAAACAGCGCGAAACGAAATTGCTCTGTTGCAGGATCGTATTGATACTCTGGAAAGAGAAAATGAAGAGTTGCGGGAGATAGAAGGGGAATACCAATTGCTCCTGGACCTTTTCAATCGCGCCAGGCAGGCTCCGGACTACCAACGGCTCACTGCCTCTGTCATCGGGCAAGATAGCAACCAAGCTGTGCGTAGTATCATTGTTGACAAAGGTTCTGCTGATGGCGTGCGCGTCGGTATGCCTGTTGAGAGTTCCCGTGGCCTTGTCGGCCAGGTTTTTCGCACAACTCCTAATTCGTCCCAAGCGGTAATCATAAGCGACAGTTCAAGCGCAGTGCCTGCTCGCCTGGGCAATTCGCGAGCTACTGGGATACTTCGCGGTGGTGGTGTCGGTGGTTCGTTGACGATTGACTGGATTGACTTAAAGCACCAGCTTCAGGTAGGTGAGGTGGTGTTGACTTCGGGTTTGGGAGGGCGATTCCCACAAGACCTGGTCATTGGGCGGGTCATCGAAGTGGATCGTCGTGAAGCAGAGCTATTCCAAAGAGCAATTGTCCAGCCAGCGGTGGACTTTGATTCGCTGGAAGTGTTATTTGTTGTCACAGACTTTGAGCCGGTTGATACCGAGATTTTTAACGAGCTGCAACAATGATCTCTTCTACAATTATTCTGGCTGTGCCGTTGATGGCGTTCTTGACTGTTTTACATACGGCCGTCCTGCCTCACTTCCCCGTTTTTGGTGTCGTGCCTTCCTTGCCATTTCTTGTGGCCCTGGCCTGGGGATTGTTACGCGGTGCCACCGAAGGTGTGATATGGGCCTTCATAGCCGGTTTCTTCATGGACCTGTTTACCGCGGCACCTGCAGGTGGTCTGGCCTTAACCTATATGATCGCCGTTCTTGTTGCTGTTTTGATTAATGAAGTTCTCCCGGCCAATCGTTTCGTGGTTCCTATGCTATTGGCTGCCATGGCAACGATCATTCAGCAGTTGTTGTATACCATTTACCTGGGTCTATTTGGTTACAATATGCTGCAGATCATTACAACGTCTTCACTGGCGACTATTGTGTTGCACACATTCTTAATTCTACCCGTTTATTGGTTGTTATTTCTTATTCAGCGGACTGTATGGCCCAGGCCTGTGGAAGTTTGAAGGACCTTAGAACGGGTCTGGTTGGAAATTATTTATGTCCCGTATTGGCTGGGAACGCATTGAAGAGCTAGAGCTTAAAGAAGAGGAGGACGTTGGCATACGCAACCGTCTCAGGTTTTTGCGTATTCTCATAGTCATCGTCCTCGGTTTTCTACTTTACCGCGTCTGGTGGATACAGCAAACACGCGGGCCAGAATTGGTATCTTTAGCCAGCGAGAATCAAACAGCCGACTTGCAGACAGATGCGCCACGTGGAGTCATCTTCGACCGCTACGGCAGACCTCTGGCTGTTAACGAGCCTAGTTTCAACGTGACTATCACACCTGCGTTCCTTCCTTCAGACGCCAACGAGCAGCAAGCTGTCTTTGAACGCCTTTCCCTGTTGACGGGTGTGCCCGTGACGAACACCTTGCAGCAACAAGCGCTCGTGGAAGCTGCCCACCCGGAGCTGGTTACCACTTATAGCCGCTTGGCCGAAATTTACGGGGCGTCTGTCGAGGAAACACTCGATCAAGTCGGCGTGGTTCCCCGGCTCCCGGACAGCATTGAAGGCATTGTGCAAGAGCGTAGCTTTGCCCAATATGTTCCGGCGGTCATTACTTCTGGTATTCCCATTACGTTGGCCTACACCATTGAGCAAGAGAGCATCTTCTTGCCCGGCGTAAGGGTACTGCCCGAGCCGCAGCGCTATTATCCGAGCGGAGAGTTTACGTCGCATCTTATTGGTTTTATGGGGCCCATCCCCAACGAGAATTGGATTGATGTGCTTGGATACCAGCGAGATGATCGCGTCGGCTGGTCCGGACTGGAATCTTCTATGGAATTAGAACTGGCCGGTTCCAAGGGCAAGCGCAGGATTGAACAAGATTGGACGGGCCGGGAAGTGCGTCAGTTGGGATTGGCCGAAGAACCGGTCGCCGGTCTCAATTTGCACACGACGTTGGATCTTAAGCTGCAAAAGCAGGCGTATGAGATCATGAGCCAGATCATGGAAGTTAACCGTACAACGGCACGAACCGATGAAATTACAGGCGAACGTACTTTCCCCGAGATTGAACAAGCGGTTGTCGTGGCCATGATTCCTAAAACAGGTGAGATTTTATCGATGGTTAATTTCCCAACTTTCGACAACAATCGCTTTCAAACAGAAGTACCGGTTGATTACTATTTACGCCTGGCGCGTAACGATTACACGCCCTTAGTCAATCACGCAATCAGTGGTACGTACCCTCCAGGATCTACGTTCAAGTTAGTGCCAGCATCTGGCGCCTTGCAGGAAGGTATTATTTCACCGGATCGTTTGCTGACCGCACCCGGCCAGATAGAAATCCCTAACCGCTTTGCTCCTAATGATCCCGGGCGAGCACAGACATTCGTCTGCTGGCAACGGGATGGTCATGGCTTAATGGATATGCGCCAGGGGATAGCCAACTCTTGTGATATTTATTTTTACAAGATCAGCGGCGGATTTGACCAGGATGGCGAATTCGTGGAGGGATTGGGAGTCGATCGCATTGCTCGCTACGCCGAACAGTTCGGCTTTGGCCGTGTACAAGGAATAGAATTGCCGCTTGAGGCCGAGGGTAATGTACCCACGAGGGCGTGGAAGCGGCGCACACAAGGTGAACCGTGGTCAACCGGGGATGATTACAACTTGGGCATCGGCCAGGGATTTATGACAGCATCTCCTTTGCAGGTGACCCAGATGGCCGCCGTCGTTGCCAACGGTGGTTTCCTCTATCGCCCGTCGATCATCCACCATATGACTGACGAAGAGGGCAACGTCGTTATTGTTGATGACGACAGCCGGGTCATCGCGCGCGCCAGACCCGGTCCAGATGGAGAAACAATTCTCATGGATGCTGAGGGAAATCCATTGGACGATCCCACACTCAATATCGAGTTTGATGAGAATGGTGAGTTTATCTACCAGCCAGATGTGATCGACGCCCCTGATGTGGGACGGGAATACCTGCAAATCGTCGCTGAAGGTATGCAATTGGTAAACCAGTACATCGACGAGGAGCGATTCTATACCGGGGCGACTTATGTCGATTGGCTGGATGACTTTGGCATTCCTACCGCCGGCAAGACGGGAACATCCGAATATTGTGACAACATCGCCATTGAACGAGGCTGGTGCCGCTTTGAAAAGAAAGCGGTTCAACCGACCCATGCCTGGTACGTGGGATATGCTCCAACCGATGATCCGGAGATCGTAGTCAGCGTGTTTGTCTTTAACGGAGGCGAGGGATCAGCATGGGCAGCGCCGGTTGCCTGTAACGTCATGGCCGCATATTTCGGCCTTGGCCAATACGCCGAAGGCTTGACGGAAGTTGAGTGGGAGCAATCGTTGCTTCCTGACAATCGCGTTTGTAATTCGCTGATTTTCAATCCGGTAATTGAACCGGAATCATTTACACCCGAGCCTCCGCCGGAGGCGGAAAGTGAGGAGGTTCCTGTACCAGAGCCCACGGAAACGGCGCAAGATACTGCTATAATTGAAGAAGAGTAGGTGGGTTGGAATCACAGCCGTTCCATCGATTCTTCTAATGTGTTATGATTGGCCCATGACGATCATTGTTTTACTGCGGCACGGTGAGAATGACTGGGTAAAAAAACAGCGACTGGCCGGTTGGCTGCCAGGTGTCCATCTAAATGAACATGGGCACAAGCAAGCGCAAGCAGCAGCACAAAGGTTAAGCGCTCTTCCCGTGAAGGCTTTATACAGCAGCCCGGTTACGCGTTGCCTGGAGACGGCCGAATACGTCGCCCAAACTTTTGACCTGGAAATAAACCATCTGGAAGCATTGGGGGAAGTTCGCTACGGTGCTTGGGAAGGCAAGAAAATCAAGAATCTCGCCCAAAAGTCTCTTTGGAAAACGGTCCAGTTTTTTCCTGGCCGGATGCGTTTCCCTGAGGGCGAAGCCTTACGTGAAGTTCAGTTTCGTATGATTCAGGTGCTGGAGCGACTCAGCGAGCAACATTCTGAAGAAACGATCGTTGCTGTATCGCACGCCGATGCGATCAAATTGGTTTTAGCTTTCTATCTGGGTGTTCATATCGATCTTTTCCAGCGGATCTCCGTATCACCAGCCTCTGTTAGCGTTCTTTATCTGGGGCACAATGGGGCGGTACGCGTCCTGCGCTTGAATGACGATGGTCCTATACGGCCGTTTGCACCAGCAAAGAAGAAGCAGAAAAAAGAATAGGTTAGCATGGCTCATCAGATTGAACTTAACCCCGTATCATTCCTGACCGTCGGTACTGTTGGCCCGCCCGGCCAGCGCGTATTCTACTTGCAAGGTAGCCGGCGTAACGAGACGATTTCTCTAATTGTGGAAAAACAGCAGATGGCGGTATTGGCCGATAGTATCGAGTCATTTCTTGATGAATTGGAGGAAAAACACCCCGCTGAAACCCGCGATTCTGAAGAATCGGTAATGCAGGATATGCGCCTGCGCGAACCTGTGGAAGGCCTTTATCGTGTCGGGAATATGGGCTTAGGCTATAACGAATCGGAAGATCAAATCGTGCTGGTAGCCTATGAACTGGTTGATGAGGACGAGGATCCCGACGTCGTCAGTTTCTGGGCGACACGGGCGCAGATGGTTGCTTTGATTAAACATACGCGGAAGGTGGTCGCCGCGGGCCGTCCGATTTGCGGCAACTGCGGCCGCCCTATGGATCCGCAAGGGCATTTTTGCCCCAATCGCAATGGGCATCGTCATTAATCGGGGTGATGGACGCAGAGATTCTTCATGTTTTGCAGTCAGGTACAATGGAAATCGAGGGTGTTTTGCCCTGGAGTTCCAATTACGCCTTCCTGGTACAAGTTTGCACGGAAACGACCGAACTCAGGGCCGTTTACAAACCCAGTCGTGGGGAACGGCCGTTGTGGGATTTTCCGCAAGGCACCTTAAGTTCTCGTGAGTACTCGGCTTTCCTAATCAGCGATAGATTAGGCTGGGATTTGGTTCCCCCCACAGTGCTTCGCCGTGGCGAGCACGGCACCGGATCAGTGCAACTTTTTGTCGACCATGATCCTAACCAGCACTATTTCACCTTTGAAGGCCAACCCCTATTTCGTTCGCAGTTACAGAAGATAGTATTGCTTGACGTAGTAATCAACAACGCCGACCGTAAAGGCGGGCACGTGATCATCGAAGAGAACGGCGCGCTTGCGGCAAACGAAGCGGAAAATGGACCGGGTCGCCTGTGGGGCATTGATCATGGTATTTGCTTTCATCACGAATACAAACTGCGCACCGTCATCTGGGAATTTGCCGGATCGGCCGTTCCACAAGCCTTGCTGGCCGATCTGCGAGATTTAGGTGAGCAGTTAGCCTCGACAAAAAGCATGTTGCGTGTTCAACTCCAATCTTTACTCAGTGACGAGGAGATAACTGCCTGTCAAAAACGTATTCAGGCGCTGACAAGGAGCGGTAAATTTCCCAGCCCAGGTCCCGGTCGCCACTATCCATGGCCACCAGTCTAGACCATGAAAATTGCCATCTTTTTCAAGCACCTGATGAACGCCATTATTGATCGCAGAAAGTTAGCAACTTTTTAGTTTGCAACGCAGCATTGTTCTGTCACCCAAGGGAATATGAACAATCAAATTGAGCAGGCGATAAAGTTTTTCAAGCAATCTAAGCGGGCCGTGGCCTTAACCGGCGCCGGCATTAGCACACCATCAGGCATCCCGGACTTCCGCAGCCCAAGTTCTGGCTTATGGAATAAATACGATCCCATGGTTGTCGCCTCAATTGATGGTTTCAAGCGCCGGCCTGAGGAGTTTTATCGTTGGATCCATCCGTTGGCTGACCTAATTCTGCATGCTGAACCAAATCCAGCCCACATGGCCCTAACTGAACTAGAGACCCATGGTCCGCTTAAAGCGATCATCACCCAAAATATCGATCTGTTACACCATCGGGCCGGCTCTTCGAATGTGTACGAAGTGCATGGCCATCTGCGTCAGGCTACCTGCCTGAGTTGTGGCTACGTTACCGGCGCCGAACGTATGCTGGTTGATTTTGTCGCGACAGCGGAAATGCCGCGCTGCGAGCTTTGCGGGGATGTGTTGAAGCCCAACGTAACGCTTTATGGTGAGGTGCCGCCGCTGAATATTTTCCAGGCGGCGGAGGGTTGGGCCGCAACTTGTGATCTAATGCTTGTCGCCGGTTCCTCTTTACAGGTCATGCCAGTTGCCGAATTGCCCCTCTTGGCCAGGCAAAACGGATCGCGACTCATCATCGTCGACCTGTTAGAAACTTATTTGGACGAGATGGCTGATCTGGTCATTCGTGGCGATGTTGCCGAGGTGCTGCCGCAATTGTCATCTTCTTTTGTGCCTCAATAGCTGGTTTCTTTGGATATGCTTGTTCTCTGTCCGACAGAGCGTTAAAATGTGAATCAGGTTGCGAGCGGTTGGTTGTAACTGGCTGAGCGCAGCGTAAGAATCTGACCTCTTCGAGCGTCAATGAAGAGGAATAATTTGTCCTGTTCTTATGCTGGACGAAACAAAACTCAAGAAAGGGTGAAAGTTACGATGGAAAAGGAACGTGTCATTATTGTAGGTTCAGGTCCCGCGGGTTTAACGGCTGCTTTATATGCAGCCCGGGCGCAGCTTAACCCGTTGGTTATCGCCGGATTGATGGTAGGGGGGCAGGTAGCCCTCACTCATGAAATTGAGAACTACCCCGGCTTCTTCTCGTCGGAGAAAACGCCGACTGGACCGGAACTGGTTTCGCTTATGCAAGAGCAGGCCGCACATTTTGGCGCGCGATTTGAGTATGATGAGGTGATCGAGGTAGATTTTAGCAAAGGCGCCCCTTTTTATATTAAGACCTACGGCAAGGAATACCAGGCGGATGCCGTGATTCTCACCGCGGGTGCCTCGCCAAAGCACATGAATGTGCCTGGTGAAGAAGAATATATCGGCCGTGGCGTAAGTTACTGTGGCACCTGTGATGGCTTCTTTTTCCGTGGCAAGGATGTTGTCGTCATCGGCGGTGGGGACAGCGCCATGGAAGAGGGCATCTTCCTGACCCGATTTGCCAACAAAGTAGAGGTGCTTCACCGTCGCGATGAACTTCGTGCCGGCGCAGCTCTGCAAAGCAGAGCCTTTGCCAACGAAAAAATGTCTTTTGTTTGGAATACCGTGGTTGACGAGGTGGTGGGCAACGGTGTCGTGACCGGCATCAATGTGACCAACATCAAGACTGGCGAGGCGCGTACGATCAAAACGGACGGCGTTTTTGTCTTCATTGGCCATTACCCTAACACCAAGTTCTTAGAGGGACAGGTGGCCATGGATGAACATGGTTACATCATCACCGACGAATTGATGCGCACAAATGTGCCTGGCATATTCGCCGCGGGAGAAATTCAGGATCCCATCTACCGCCAGGTTGCAACTTCCGTTGGCCAGGGCAGCGCTGCCGCCATCCAGCTAGAACGGTGGCTCAGCGCACAAGAATAGCGTAGATTATTTGCAGATGTTTGCAATCCCGCCTCCTACTCAACTCGGGGGTGGGATTTTTGTTTTTATTCGGGGGATTCTGCCGGTGTCGTAACTTGCTTGTGGATGCCCTGCAGATCGGCAAAGCTGGTGATGGGTGATACTGTATCCAGGAAGGCGCGAATCGAAGGGCTCTGATCGCGGATGTCGCGCAGCATGGGGCCGATAGGATTGCTCCCTTGCGCCCCGCCTGGTTCGGCCGCGTAGGCGCTGTAAAAGGCGAAATAGGCCTGGTTCAACTTGCGTATCCTGTAGCCTTGCTCCACGAAAAATTGGCGCCGTTCCTCCATATAGGCTTCCGCTTCATCGATTTTACCTTCTGCCAGCAACTCATCCACCTTTATGCGGGTTTTGGCCATCTCCGCGCCAAAATCAAAGGCAGGTGGATAGGAAGGAGCCGTTAAGGGCGGTTCATCAGCAGGTGGAGAGTAATGCTCCGGATAGTATCT
>JAACFF010000358.1 GCA_009937635.1 Chloroflexota bacterium | reverse complement strand
CACAATACTGTTTTGATATTCGACGCCTTCAGGAATTTATGAAACGCGTACGTGACATGGGCTTACATGAAAAAGCGTACATCTTAGTAGGTGTGGGTCCTTTACGATCTGATAAAGCAGCAGAATTCATGCGCAGTAAAGTACCCGGGGGTTTTATTCCAGACGCCATTGTAGATCGCATGAACAAGACGCCAAAGAAACAAAAACGCGCAGAAGGAAAGAAAATTTGTGTGGAAATCATTCAACAGATTCGAGAAATTGAAGGTGTTGCTGGCATACACGTGATGGCCTACAGACAGGAAGAACTCGTCGCTGAAATCGTTCACGAAGCTGGCCAGTTTCCTCGCCCACGCAGACACGGGGGGCTTCTGATCCAGCCATTCGAGCGAGACCCAAAATGCACCAGTTAAACCCGTAACATGGTCAAATTTCGTCCGTCTAATAACCATTCGGAATATTTTCGGAGACAAGTTACGGATAATCTTTCTAGATCAACATGCTGCAGGGCATTGACAAAGCTTATCCATGCGGATTTTTCCAGAGTACGCCCCATATTCACAGAATTTGGGCCATTGTGACAAGCTTATGACTTGTCTCTTTCAGTAAGGGATAAAGGGGGAGATAAAGATCGTGATAGAGCGTGGCGTATTGCTCGGCGTCGGTGGGGTCGGACGGGTAGACATTTGACGGGACGGCTAGCGTATCGACCGCAGCGGCCTCGTCTGCAAACACGCCCGCACCGACTCCAGCCAGCAGGGCGGCGCCCGTAGCCGTTGCCTGGCTCAAATCAGGCACGCGCACTGGACGCGTCGTGACATCGGCCTTTAGTTGGGTCCAGAGCCCTGCTTTGGTTGCCCCGCCGATGACGATAATCTCGTGCACCTCCTTGCCCAACTCCTCCTCCAACAACTCCACGTTCTGCCGCAGCCAGTAGCAAAGTGCCTCAAGCAGGCTGCGCACCATCTCGCCGCGAGTGTGCGCGATAGTCAATCCTAATAAAGCAGCGCGCGAATGGGGATCACTCTCCGGTGAACCACTGCCCATGAAGTGAGGCAGCCAGAGTAGGCCGCGACTCCCAGGCGGGACGTCCGCAGCTTCGGCAAGCAGCGTTTCATAGTCACCATTTGCAGTCGCCTCAGCGCGCTGGTTGTTTCCTGCTAAGCCGCTCAGCAACTTGACGAGCCAGGCCAGGCTGCCCCCGGCTGTGATGAACCCGCCCTGCACCAAGTAGAGACCCTGGGCCACGTAATGGTAACAGGAGAGGCCGGCAGTGCGTAATCTCTCTGAGGGGCGGTATTCCGTGGACAGTGTCAACACAATCTCGGCCGTCCCAGTCGAATCGAGGATGCTATCGGGGGTGAGCAGTCCGGCGGCAAGGGCACCGCAAAGGTGATCATGCCCCCCTGTAACCGCGATTGTCGAGGTATCAAGGCCAGTGTCGGCTGCGGCCGCCTGTGTTAGCGTCCCTACTGCACTTCCACTGGGCAGCGCTGTAGGCCAGATTTCCACCGGTACGTCTACATGCGCCAGCACTTCAGATGACCACGTTCGCGCCCGTTGGTCAAAGGCCATCGTTCGCGAAGCGACGCTGTAGTCTGTGACGAACCGTCCCGTTAACCTCCAAAGAACATAGTCTTCCACGCTCAGCCAATAGGTAAGCTCTTGATACATTGTAGGGCGGTGCTCGCGTAGCCACAGCAGTTTGTTCAAACCATAGGTGTGGCGCAGAGCTTGGCCAGTGATTTCATACAGCCGACGCGGATCGTAGTGCTCCGCCCACCAACGGTCGAGACCCTCGGTGCGCGGGTCGTACCAGGCGATGAAGGGATACAAAGGCTGTTGGCGATTACCGAGCGGCAGACCCGCCTCACCCATGCTGGCGACAGCGATCGCTGCCACACTTCCCTGGGCCGTTGCCCCAGCCACCTCGCGCACCACCCCGTTTACTGCGTTCCAAATCTCGTCCGGATGAAACTCACTCCAACCGGCGCCCAGGTGGTGCGTGATCATCGGCTGGGACGCTGTGGCGCACACAGTGCCACACGACGGGTCGTAGAGTACTGCCTTGATGTTCGTGGTTCCCACATCAATGCCGATCAGTAAAGTCATGATAGTCGCCTTTTTGGCCTCCGCATTTGCTCCGGTTCTATTATGGCCGGGCAGCAAACAAAATCACCGAGGGATATTGCCCTGCTGCCTGATGTGCTTGATTACATATTCGCCGGCACGAGCGATGTGTTGATCTTGGCGCTCACCAGCGAGTTTACCTTCTCCGCTCCGAACAGCGGCGAGAATGCTGCGATGGTCTCTTATGAATTGCTCGGCTACTTCCGATATTAGCCACAGGCTATCCCCGCGGTATTGGCCCCAAAGGTTGGTGATCATCTGATGCAGGCGTCGATTGTTGGCTGCATTGTACAGAATCGCGTGGAATTCATCATTGAGCTTCTGTAAAGGTCTCAGCTTACCGGCTGACTTCAACTCTTCCATCTCTAGCTGCAGCGTCTCCAGCCTCTGCAACTCATCAGCTGTGAGATTGGCGACAGCCAACATAGTTGCGTAAGATTCCAGAATGCGGCGCAATGCGTATACCTCTTCAACATCCTTGACACTGATACTCGCTACCCTGACCCCCTTGTTCGGTTCATAAACGACGAGGCCCTCCGACTCGAGCAATCGCAATGCTTCACGGATCGGCGTTGGGCTGACACCCAGTTGCTGGGCCAGTTGTTGTTGCCGCAGACGTTGGCCGCGAACAAATTCCTCTCTACTAATCGACTCGCGGATAAAAGCGGCGACCAGGTCCCGCTTGTTAACGTATCCTAGGTCGGTATCCGGTGGAAATGACATATCGAATCTAAGCTTTACCGCTCGATCCAAAGAGACGCATCTTCTCACGCGTCGCTTCTGTTATGGCCCTCTTGCCTTCGCCAAGAATCACCCGAGGATCGACCATCTGGGGATTAGCGGTCAATGCATCGGAAATCGCGGCGAGAAAGGCCCTATTCAGATGGGTAGCGATGTTTATCTTGCATATCCCTCGCGCAACCGCTTCCCGGACACCCTCATCAGGTATCCCGGATCCCCCATGCAACACCAGAGGAATGCCAATGGCTTCCCTTATGGCTGTGATTCGGTCAAAGTCGAGTTGGGCCGTGCGGGAAGTCAGCAGGTGTACTGAGCCAACCGCTACGGTCAGCCAGTCAATCCCGGTGAGCTCGACGAAGCGACGCGCCTCTTGGGGATCGGTCATCGTTGCTTTTTGCTCCGAGACGATGATGTCATCCTCTTTGCCCGCGATGCGACCCAGTTGCCCTTCGACGGGCACCTCTAACGCGTGAGCCATCTCAGCCACTAGGCGGCTGATAGCTACATTGTCGTCGAAGGAAAGAGCCGAGCCGTCGATCATTAGCGAGGTAAAGCCACCTCGTAGACAGACTGCAGCCTGCCTGAAATCCCTGCCGTGATCCAGGTGCAATGCCACTGGCACAGGAGTAAGTCCAGCCGCAATCTTGACCATTTCGGCGGCTTGCTCCAGCCCTGCATGGTCGATCGCTTTCTGACTGATCGCCAAGATCACAGGCGATCTCTCCTCTACGGCTGCTTCGAGGATGCCTTGGACCATCTCCAAGTTCAAGATATTGAACGATCCGAGGGCGTAGCGACCTTGCATGGCCGCCTGAAGCAGCCCTTTACCTGATACTAATGGCATATCTCCTCCTTGAGACTGATGCTGAGGTCAGGTGAAAAAGTTTGGCATTCATCAGTCAACGGCCCCGATACCTCTCGCATTATGCACCGTTTGCCGAGTAACAGCTAGATCATCGTACACAATACATTATGTCATATATATAACATTATATATAATATTTAACCGCACATCACATTACACCAAAGCGTTCAGATCGTCAATACTCATTTCTACATGTAGACAGATTCCATCTTGACACGAAATCGATTTCGTGCTAATCTGTTACTAATCTAAATCGATTTCGGTACGTTTTACACCTGGATAAGAGACATGTCTGTTACGATTGACGACATCTCACGGCAACTCGGTATATCGGTATCGACTGTTTCCAAAGCACTCAACGATTATCCTGACGTCTCACAGGAAACACGCGAACGCGTCAAGGCTGCCGCACTTGCTTTAGATTACCACCCCAGTTCCGCCGCCCGTAACTTGCGACGTGGTCGAAGCGATAAGATTGGTCTCCTGATCAACAATCCTATCTCCTTCATCAGCGAATATATCTCTGAAATAATGGCCGGCGCAGCATTGTCCGCCGAAAATTATAATCAAAATTTGATTCTCTACACCACGGCCGTTGACCACCCGGATAGATTAAAGCGTATTTGCCGTGCCCGCGAAGTGGATGGGCTGATGCTCATTTTTCAGCCTTCAGATGAAGCTGTCGCTGTTCTGGAAAAGGAAGGCATGCCATTTATTGTCTTTGGCCGGCGCATCGAGCATCCTAACGTCTCCTATATTGCTCCAGACAACCAGGATGGATCTTATCGCTTAACAACACACCTAATTGAGCAGGGTCACCAACGTATCGGGTTCACCACTCGTCCCCAGCTAGGTACAGTCAGTGAGGATCGATTTGCCGGGTATCGCCAGGCACTAGATGAAGCAGGCATACCTTTCGATCCAAACCTGATCATTGAAACTGTTATTGAGCCGCTCAGTGGCCGCCGCGCTTTCGAAGCTTTACTCAAACTCTCTGACCCGCCTACTGCTCTATTTGCTTTGTATGATCTAATGGCCGTGGACGCCGCCCAAGCTGCCCAAGAGCGTGGGATGATTATTCCTGACGATATCGCCATCGCTGGATTTGACAGCTGGCGCGCCTCTCTCATGACCACCCCAGCGATTACTACGGTGCAACAACCCTTGCAAAATATGAGCCAGATGGCAACTGATATGTTGCTCAGACGAATTCAAGACAATAGTCACCCTCCTGAAAGACATACTTTACCTGTCCAACTGATTGTTCGCGCGTCTACAAAGCGAAAAATTCACGCTAACAACAACTGAATTAGATACCTGGAGTATTGTAATTATTATGACCGAAGAACATCAATCAATCCCAATCGATAAGGCTCAATCTGCGATAGCTAATCTAACCTTGCAGCGTAAAGGTGACCCGGCCCAGATTCTGTCCTCAAACAGTGCCAGCGAATCCGCTATGCGTGGCTTCGATCCAAATTTCGGCGATATCATTGATTTCATTATCAAGATCACCCATGAGATATGGGAGGAGCGCGGCATTGGCCGTCTATATGATTATTACAGCTCAAACATGCGCACTCATACCTCTAATGGCGATATTTATCCGCGGGAAAGGGTGATTGAGGGTACAATTCAGGCCCTGGCTGCGTTTCCTGACCGCCGCCTGTACGGAGACGAGGTGATATGGACTGGGGATGATAACTATGGTTATTACACCTCTCACCGCTTGACCCATGAAGGTCACAATTGGGGGCATACGATCTATGGGCCACCCACTGGACGAAAAATCAGCTATCGTGCCATTGCCGACTGTCATGTTGTTGAGAATGTCATTATTGAAGAGTGGTTGGTGCGCGATGAATTGTCATTGATTTACCAGCTCGGGTTTGATGGCCATGAATTGGCGCGTCAAATGGCTGCCCAGGAGGCCGAATCCGGTTTACTGGTCACGGTGCCTGCTGAGGTAGATAGACTGCGCGGCCAATTGGCACCAGAAATTTATGAAGATAATGCCGCATCCTCAATCGAAAACTTTGTCAGGCGCAGCATTCATGAAATCTGGAATTGGCGTTTGTTCAATAAAGTAGACGCCTATTATGTACCCAGATATATATGTGACTCCGCTTCGGGGCGGCAATTATACGGCCGTAACCAATTCACAAATTATATCCTTTCCTTACTATCTCCCTTCCCCGATATGGCCGTTTCTGTGGACCATTTCTGTGCTTTGGAAGATGGACCCAACCGTTATCGTACAGCGACACGCTGGACCATGGTTGGCACACACACGGGTCCAGGTAGTTATGGCACGCCAACCGGCAATCAGATCAAGATTATGGGTGTTTCCCATCACTTGATTGAGAACAATCGTTTTGTGCAAGAGTGGACTGTGTTTGACGAGTTTGCGCTGCTCAAGCAATTGTACCGGCCCAAGTAGTTCATAAATTTGCAGCGGTGCAATAGTTGCAGATTAACAATTTTTTTTAAAGGCAGCGAAA
>JAACFF010000065.1 GCA_009937635.1 Chloroflexota bacterium | reverse complement strand
AAGGGCGGGCCCGACGGATGTGATCACAAGAGGAATGAGGGCCGTGGCCAGCCCGGCGAGCAGGGCCGAGGCAGCGAAGAAACGGCGGGCGGGAATGCGGTCGGCCAGGTTGAGCACCGCCGATGCGAGGGCGCCCGCCACAAAGCCTATTTGCACAGCCATGGTCAGCCAGGCGCGTTGGGCGTCGTTTAGAGCCCACGCTTCGGTCAAGGCGGGCATAACGGCCGATGCTGAGAACCAGGTGGCCATGGCCAGCAGCTCGGCCAGGGCTAAGAGCAGCAGCACACGCCATTTATGGCGCGATGTTAGCTCGGAAGGCGTGGCATTGTCCCCTATTGTCGGTGTGATTTCGGCCATTGTTTTTCCCGATTCAGAGTACAACTTTTCTCAAAAGTTGAACATTTGATGCTACGGTTAGGGTAGCACGGTCGTTTGTTGTAATCAGTTGTTTGCCTTACAAGGTTGAAGCAGCGGCCTGGTCGACGAACCAGGTTAAGGTCCCGGAATGGGGTTGAATACGTTGCGCCGGCCATTTTACGTGATCACGCGGGCCATGAAGAACGGCCGAGAGGGCTTCTGCTTTGTTCGCGCCGGCAGCTAGAAAGAGCACGTGGCGGGCGTCATTGAATGCGGCGGGAGTGAGGGTGAGACGATGGGCAGGGCGATCTTCGTATTGGGCGGTAACGGCCTTGACGGAGAGGCCCGGATCTTCCGCGGCGGGCGACCCGGGAAAGAGGGAGGCTGTATGGCCATCGCTGCCCATGCCCAACAGAACCAGATCAAAGCGGGGCCAGCTACGGCCGTTGGCGGCAAAGGCGCGGAGTTGCTCGGTGTAATCGAGTACGGCCGATTCCGGAGGCAGTTCTCCCTTTATCCTGTGTATATTGGCTGCAGGGACAGGGACGTGATCGAGTAAAAGCCGGGCGGCATGATAGTAATTGCTGCCGGGATCGTCAGGGGGGACGAGGCGCTCGTCGCCCCAGAAGCAATGCATCTGTTCCCAGGGGAGTTGCGTGTTGTAAGGAGACCCGGCCAAGAGGGAAAAAAGGGATTGCGGTGTGCTGCCACCAGATAGGACAATGGTGAAACGGCCGTTGTCGCGGACTGCCTCAGACGCAAGGGCAGAGAGCACCTCTGCTGTTGCATGCGCCATCGCTGTTTTGCCGGCGAAGACCTGGATAACTGGTTGATCAGGAGAGTGATTAATTTTGGGCCGCCTTTAATGCTTCATATGCGGCGCCGAAGAGGGCCACGTCGGGATTGCGGATGATATAGACAGGTATTTTGTACATCATTTCGCTGAAACGCCCTTTTTCCCAGAACAGGTCCATGAAGCGACTCGCTTGCAGTTGGGGCAGAATGCGCGGTGGAATGCCGCCGCCAATGTAGATACCACCCGTGGACAGCACCTTCAGCGCGAGATTGGCTGCCTCTCCCCCTAAGATCTCCATAAAGAGCTGTAGTGTATCCACACAGAGTGCAACATCTCCCGATTTTGCCGTATTGGCGATGATGGGCGTGCGATCTTCGGCCGCGGCCAATTCCTCGCGCAACCAAAGCGGCTCCTCGTAATCGCCGCAGTCGCGCAAGTACTGGTAAATATTGGGGATACCGATGCCCGAACAGAGCCGCTCATAGCTGACATGACCCAGCCTTTGCAGCCAGTAGGATAGCAAGTCGATCTGGCGAAACGAGGTCGGCGCAAAGGCGGCGTGGCCACCTTCAGAGGGGTATGATTCGTATCTTTGACCATCCCAAACGAGGAATGCCTCACCCAGGCCCGTGCCGGGGGCGATCACTGCCTTCGCGCCGTGGGGCTCGGGTTCACCTGCGTGCAAGGTGACTAGGTCTCCCGCTTCTAGATGGGGAACGGCGTTGGCGATGGATTCCAGATCGTTGAGCAGGATGGTATTGACGCCAAGGGCGTCGCTTATGGAGCGCGCATCAATGACCCAGGAAAGGTTCGTGATCTCCGCTTGCTGGTTGACGACCGGCCCGGCAACGCCAAATGAGGCCCCGCTCAGTTGGACGTGGCTCTCGCGCAGAAATTCAGTGATGATCGCTTCGAGGGAAGGGAATTCGTCGCTGGGAAAGACAGCTTTGCGCGTAGGCGCGTGCTCAAAGTCCGCCGCGCCACTTTCTTGGAATAAGGCCAAGACGGTTTTTGTACCGCCAATATCTCCGGCTAATAACATTGTTGGTGAGCCCCCTCCTTCGAGAACAGCTGTCAGCTGTCAGATATCAGGAAATCCATTTTCATTTACTGTTGGTGATTGATAGTCCGTATCGGCTCTCCAATCCTGCTTTCGTTTATTGTGGGTGAGAAACGAACTTATGTGTTTTGCAAGATGTCCAGCAGTATTTCGTATCGTGGTCCACAATCGGGACAGTGGTCGACGTGTTTTTTGACCAGGGGCATCAGCGCTTCCACGTCCTGATCGTTGGCCACCAGCTCAACATACTCGTCAAGCAAGTCGAAGGTTTCTTCACAACAGTATTCACCCTCGGTCGTGCGTTCGACAAGGCGCATAAAGGATTCTATTGCGTCTTCTTCTACTACCAGGGTAGCATTGCCGCCTGGCTGTACGTTGGGGCCTTGTCCATCCAGGACAGTACCACCTGCATCAGGTTGTCGCTGAAATAATCGCCGGAGGTTATGTAATAGTTTACTCATTCTGCTATTGTGACGAAGCAAGAATTCACTTTCTTACCTGGTAATGGCTCTGTCGGGAATTGCTTTCACAGGTTTGTTTCCTAACCAAATACGGCGATGACATCCGCCGGTGTCAACCCCTCCTCTTCTAATCTTCGCTTCAATCGCAAGCGGGCATCGTGTAGCAGTTTGTAGACGGCGTTGGGGTTCATGTCCATTTCGCGGGCAACGACGGCGGCGGGTTGGCCCTGAATAACGGCCGATTTCATCACGGTGCGCTGTTTGTCCGTTAGTTCTTCTTCGATGATGCGGTTGACGCGGGACAGCATATCGTTGCGTTCGGCCGTGTTTTCCGGGGTTGGAGAGGGATCGGCCGTATAGCTGGGCGTATACTCGCCATCCTCTCGTTCGGTGAGCTGGTCCAGCGATGAATCTTGCCAGCGCTTACGGCGCAATTCTGTCAGGGCGATGTGCACTGTGATCTTGTGCGCCCAGGTTGTGAATTTGCTGCGGCCGGCGAAGGTGTCCAGTTTGTCCAGGATCTTTAAGAGGGAATCTTGAACAAAATCCTCGGCCATGGTGGCGAATTCAGGTGCGGACGTGTCAACGCGGCCAAGTAGACCGCGTTGCAAGCCAAGGTTAAGGATTCTGTGTAGATCCGCCAGGGCATCATCGCGTTGAGCGCCCGTCGAGCGTAGTGCTTTGAGCCACTCTTCGTTTGTTCTTTCCGTCACCACATATCCTTTAATTGAGAGTACCTTGTTACCTATTATACTGCGATAGCGGTTTCTATTACCAATAGTAATGAACTATCAAAACTGAGTCTTTGGTTGGAACAGCCAGTGAAGTTGAGCAGAGTCCTTTTGTATAGGGGAGGAAGATAACCTTTCCTGGAGTATTTGTAAAGAGATAGGCAGACAGGGATCCAATCTGATATATCAATCGTACTGTTAAAGCAGTAATAGCTCAAACCCCCAAAAGGAGATCGTTATGTCAAAGTTTATGTTGAAGAATAATTTTGGATTGACTATGGTATCGGCCGTCTTATTCACGCTCATCCTTGCGGCTTGTTCGGCGCAAGAAGTGGAGGTGACTCGCGTGGTTGAAGAGGTTGTTGAACAGGAAGTCGAGGTTACGCGAATTGTGGAGCAGGAAGTTGAGGTAGAAGTGCCTGTGGAGGTCGAGGTCGAAGTGACACGCATTGTAGAGGCTCTCGTCGAGGAAGCAACACCAGAACCTGAGGAAGCCGCCGCAGAAGAGGAAGAAGCCGCAGAAGGTCCACCGCCCTTTGACCCACCGACGGAGGTGATTGCAGAGGGGCTGCGCAGCCCGCGCCAATTGTTTTATGCTGCTGATGGCACGCTCTTTATCGCGGAGGCAGGCACGGCCGGTGACAGTGCGGTAGTGGCCGACCCGGAGACGACGATCAGTACGGGATTGACCAGCCAGATAACGGCCGTTTCTCCTGATGGGGAACAAAGCGTGGTCTTACCCGCTTTGCCCAGTACCAATCGCGGTAATGACGATACGGGATATCGCGGCGCGCAAGCGCTTTACGTGACCGATGACTCTTATTGGATAGGCGTCGGCGAAGGACCAGGGAGTTTATTTGGCCTCACGCTTTTTTATAATGTTTACGAAGTAGATCGTGAAACCTGGCGAATTAAGAACATCATTGACACCGCTCAGGCGGCCACGGAGGCAGGCCAACCTGATGGAGATGCCATCAACTCTGATCCAACAGACATCACTGTTGGAGCTGATGGTACGGTTTATATTGCCGATGCCGGCTGCAATTGCCTGTGGTCGTGGACGGCAGAAGGGGGCTTAGCACCCTTCCATCTGTGGGACATTGATGACAATCCAGTGCCGACCGGGGTTTCTGTTGGACCAGATGACAGCATTTACGTCAGCTTCCTTTCCGGCTTCCCGTTTGAGGCGGAAGGGACACGTATCGAGCAATATTCGGCTGGAGGCGAGTTGCTGCAAACCTATGAGGGATTAACCATGGCCACAGACGTGCTTGTCTCGGCCGATGGCACGATTTATGCTGTCGAGTTTGCCGCAGGTTTAGGCGATAGTGGATTTATCCCCGATTCCGGCCGGGTGGTTATGGTTGCTGAAGATGGTGTGACGCCGGTTATGGAAGGATTGCGGATGCCTTATGGCCTGGCTCAGGCCCCGGATGGCTCGTTGGTTGTAAGTGTTGTGTCGGCGTTTGATCCGTCCGGCGGTGGTATGGTTATTGCCGTTGAATAGACGAACAGTGATCGATGCGTGAAAGCGGATCGGCGCAAGGCGTTTTCCTGATGGTGACGAGTGTCGTAGCGGTCATGAAAACGCCTTGACCGGTGATCGGAATGTGGATAAGTTGAAGATAATAGAGGAAACCTGGATTTGATTTGTACAAAGACGAGCACGTCTTTTTCAATGGGACGTTCTGGTTTCCCAATATCTGGGTTTCCAGAAAAGAAAAGGACTCATGGATGCGTGATCATTTTGTTTTGATTTTGATGTCGTTGGGTAGTGTGATGGTTCTGGTGTTGAGTGCGTGCCAGTCTGGCTCGGTTAAGGATGTAGCAGTCGCGGCAGATCCCTCCGCAACCTTAACCGTGGAAGCTACCAAAGCGGAAGCGACTCCCACGCCCGAGCCTACGCCGACCAGCACCGTTGAGGCTATCGAAACGTTGGTGCCCACGGCAACAAATGAACCTACAATGGTGTCTACCGTGGAGCCGACGGCCACCTCTACGGATGAACCCACCGTGACACCTGTACCAACTGCTGAGCCGGGTATAGTTCGCAACTACACAATCGTGGCGAACGAATCAGAGGTGCGTTTTCATATTGATGAAGTGCTATTTGGAAATCCGAAGACAGTGGTTGGGCGTACGAATCAGGTCACCGGGGAGATAATGCTGGATCTAAACAGCCCACATGAAAGTGAGGTTGGCCCGATTCAAGTCAATGCACGGGACCTGGTTACGGATGAAAGTTTCCGTAACCGTGCGCTGCGCCGCCAGATTCTGGATTCGTCCCAGGATGTGTACCAATATATCACGTTTACGCCGACCGGTATTGAGGGATTGGGCCCCGAAGCGGTTGTTCCCGGCGAAGCGCGATCGTTTAATTTGAGCGGCGATCTGCAAATTCGTGATATCGTGCGTCCGGTGACGTTTGAGATGATGGTAACGGCCGTGTCTGAAACTGAACTCCATGGTTCCGGCGAGGCCATCGTGCTGCGTAGCGACTATGACTTGCGAATACCTTCCGTACCTGGTGTCGCCGATGTTTCCGACGAGGTTAGGCTGGAGATAGATTTTGTGGCAGAAGCAGCAGAAGAATAACCACACAGTAGATGAGGACTCTTGTACCGCGCACTGCCCCTCATTACAATTGATGCCACCAATTGTAACAGGACATGTGGGCAGGCAATCAATGCAAGAGGAACCACGAACCTTATCACAATTAAATGACGAAGCTCTTGCGCAGCGCGTGCAGCAGCACAGTAAGGATGCTTTTTCTGTTTTGTATGATCGTTATGTCCGGCTTGTATACGGCATGGCTATTCAAATGGTGGGGCAGGACGAAGCCGGCGAAGCTGTACAGGAAATCTTTATGCGCTTATGGCGTAAGGCAGGCCAATTCAACGCCACCAGAGGTTCCTTCAAAAGCTGGTTTGTGATGGTGGCGCGAAATTACCTTCGTGATCGATTAAGAAGCCAATACAATAGTAATCGTCAAATGCATTTACCGCAGTGGCAGCAACTGCTTGAGCAGGTGGCCGATCCTGGTGCCAACGTTGTCGAAACAGCGGCGTCCCGCGAACGGCGGCGCTCGATCAATGAAGCAATTAACACGTTGCCTGATGAACAGCGCCAAGTGATTGTTATGGCCTATTTTGGTGGGTATACACAGGCAGCTATGGCCAAGACGCTAGATTGGCCATTGGGTACTGTTAAGAAGCGGGTCCGGTTAGGATTACAGAAATTGCGCAAGATCATGATAGTTGGAGAAGAGGGTGTGGCTCAGCAAGCGGCGACAAGCGAGCAAGAGTTTCATTCATGATCTGTGAAAGGATTAGAGAAGAACTGGAAGCATATGCACTGGGCTTGCTTGAACCCACTGAAGAACAACAGGTGGAGCAGCATATCGAGGATTGCCCGGAATGCATGGCTCTGTTAGCTGATTATCGGGAAATTGTCACTACCTTGCCTGAGATGTCAGCCCAAGATCCCCCTGCGGCTCTGAAAGAAACACTAATGGGGCGCATAGCGGCGGAAGAAGAGAGGCCGATTAAACGTGTAGAGCAGCGAGCGCCTGGTCAAAAAAGCACTCGACAACGCTCCTCATTCTGGGCACGGCGTTGGCCGGTTCTGGTAGGAGCTGCTTTGCTGATTGTTTTTCTGGTATGGATCGGCCAGTTAGCACTGACTAGGGGGCCAGGCGCAGCCAGGGAATTGGATGCGATTGCCCAACAGCAGCAACTTGTACGCCGAATCGTCGAATCTGATGAATCCGCGCAGTATGTTCTAGAAGCACAGGAAGATGATGTGGCTGCTGAAGGACGCCTTTACGTCCTTCCCGGTGAATCAACCCTGGTGTTAACAACTCAGGGGTTGCCGCAGCCTCCCCCTGGGGAGGGTTACTTTGTCTGGTATGGTTCAGACGAGGAGTCCGAGTTGGCCGGCACGATTGGCGTCAGCGAGGAGGGGTTTGGCATGCTCGTATTTGAGTCTGATGACGTAGACACTATGAATTTCACCCAAATTGCCTTGCAGCCGGTGAGAGATCTTACGACGGGGAAGTTGGTGCTGCGCTGGGCTCTGGAGTAAGCGTGTGGGAGCTGCTGCGTTTATTAAGTTCTGGTGTGGGTGATTGAACCTAGCGAAAGAAAGTCCTGTTTACCATTGCAATCCCTTTTCTGACAGCGTCTCACCTCATTCTCTGTAGCTCCCTGCATAACTAAAAGACTTCATCATGCAGGGTGAAGAGCAAACAACACTCTGATTTCTTTATGAAAGAAGCAGGCATACGAAAACGTCCAGCTGTATATATGGCAGATCACATCGAGGGGGGTGCGACGATGCGCTTGGAGTTTAATTCAACTATGGCAGAGAAGTATGAGCTGATCGTCATTGGGGCCGGGCGGCCGGGCTGACAGCGGCTAACTTTGCTGCCTGGATCGACGCAGGGTGTTCGCTATCATATTCCTGTGGCTGTGTATACTGAACCCGAAATCGCACAAGTAGGCTTGAACGAGGATCAGGCTCGCGCAGATTTTGGAGCAGATGTGCGGGTGATGTTCCAGCCGCTCGATCTTGTCGATAGGGCGGTTATCGATCGCGCAGCCGACGGTTTCATCAAGATCGTACACAAGATTGATGGCAGTTTGCTGGGAGTCACTATTGTCGCTTCCCGCGCTGGGGAGACGATCAATGAATTTGTGATCGCTTTACAATACGGGTTAAAGATACGCGATCTGGCCGAGGCGATACATGTCTACCCCATATATCCCATGGGGGTGCAGCGTGCGGCCACTGACGTGGCCACGGAGCAATTTTTTGAAAGTATGCTCGGCCGGATGGTTAGCAGGCTGGCCGGATTTACAGTATCTTGAAGCTGTAGCCGGTGCCTCTTTCGGCAACGATGTATTTGGGACTGTCCTTATCCGGTTCAATTTTGCGACGCAGGCGGTGCACGTGAACGTGCAGCCGGTCTTCCTGGGCATGCTCGAGGGGCCAGATTCGCTTGAGTAAGAATTCGGTGGTGACGATTCGGCCGGCGTTGCGTACGAGGATGTAGAGCAACTTTGTTTCGGTTGGGGTGAGCGAGACTGTATTGCCATCGACGTGCGCTTGCCGCTTGGGGAAGTCCACCAAGAGACGGTCGTCTATTTGCGTCGTGGAATCGAGGGTGTAGTTGTAGTCATCCATACGACCTAAGACGCGTTGGACGCGAACGACCAGTTCCGGCGGGTTGAAGGGCTTGACGATGTAGTCATCTGCGTGTTTTTCTAAACCCTCGATGATGGTCTCTTCGGCGCCGACGGCGGTGAGCATGATCACGGGAACATCGCTGAATTGGTGAATGGCATTGCAGAACTCGAACCCGCTCATGCCCGGCATGTGCAAATCGACGACAGCCAGGTGTGGCAAGCCATAGCGGTTGATAAGCTGCAGGCCTTCTTCACCGGAAACGGCCGTCGAAACCCTATAGCCGGCTTGCTCCAGCGTATGCTTCACAATACGTAGCGTGTACGTATTGTCCTCAACGATCAGGATTCGCTGCAGTTCCTCAGACGAATCTAGCATGAATCACTCCTATTCATCGGTAAGATAGCTACGAGTATACACAAGAATTGGCGCTTATACGAAAGAGCTAGAGCAGCGAAACGCATCCTGCCCGATGGTTCCGCCGGAACCGTTGTCAGCCATCTCTTTTCTGTTACAATTTGGCTCCCGTCCTTTTGCCCGGGTATAGGGCATGTGTTATAAATGAGACGGTTTTCACAATCACAAGCTACTGTGAGGAGAACGAGGAACTCAAGTGTTTGCTGAATGGCAATATATCATCCTGTTTGTAGCGTTTGCGCCCATTTTCCCGCTCGCGCCTATCGTCGTAAATCGCCTTCTTGGCCCACAGCGTCCTAACCCCATTAAGCAACAAACTTATGAGTGTGGTATTGAGACAGTTGGTGATACCTGGGTCCAGTTTAAGGTCCAATACTATATCTTTGCGCTGATCTTCGTCATTTTTGATCTCGAGGCTGTATTCCTTTTCCCCATTGCCGCGGCATACGGATTGCTAGGCCTATTCGCCGTCTTTGAGGTTGTATTATTTGTCCTCATATTGGCGGTTGCTTTGGGTTATGCGTGGAGTCGTGGCGTTTTGGAATGGGTATAGACGGCGCGCGAGTAGCGATCAGATTTGTTTTACCAATAGAAGCCTATGCCGCAGAGCGGCAATGTCTGGGTTCAGGCTATTTCTTGCACTTATCTTGGCCTTTTTCCAAGTCATTTACTCTGAGAGCCTTATCTTATGAACCTAAATGATTTTTTGCGTCAATTATTGGGCGACCAGCCATGGGTAGATCCATTGCTGGACATCATATCGATCTTCGCGATATCTACATTCTGTTTACTAGTTGTCATTTTCCTCATCTGGCTGGAACGCAAGGTGATCGCCCGTATGCAAGATCGTATTGGTCCGAACCGGGTTGGCGGCCGGTATGGTCTGCTGCAAACGGTGGCTGATGTCTTGAAGCTCCTGACCAAGGAACAAATAACGCCTAGCGGGGCGGATTACTTAATTTACAATGTCGCGCCCATCCTGACTGTCATGGCTGCATTACTCGTGTGGGCAGTGATGCCTTTTGCCCCCGGTCTTATCGGAGTCGACTTGAATGTGGGGTTGTTTTATATACTTGCCGTCAGCTCCGTCTCAGTCGTGACTATCCTTCTGGCCGGATGGGGATCCAACAACAAGTATGCACTTTTGGGCGCTTTCCGTGCCGTGGCTCAATTGGTAAGTTATGAAGTGCCGATGATCATGGCTCTGCTAGTACCCATCATTTTGGCCCGTACTATGTCTACGGTCGGTGTCATTGAAGCTCAGACTGTTCCCTATCTGTTTATGGTACCGATCGCTGCGATAATATTCTTTATCTCTGCCCTGGCGGAGACAGGCCGCACACCATTTGATTTGCTGGAGGCGGACTCAGAGATCGTGGCCGGGTTCCATATTGAATACAGCGGTATGAAATTCGGAATGTTTTTCCTGGCTGAGTTCATAAGCACACTCTTTATGTCAGGGCTTTTTGCCGTTGTATTTATGGGTGGCTGGAACATTCCCGTGATTAATTTGATCCTAAGCGCTTTTGGGCTCCAGCCTATAGATCTTACCGCGCTTGGAGTTGTAGGATCCATCGTGGGGTTAATCGTATTTTTCACTAAGATGTTTCTTGTATACATGGTATTCATCTGGATTCGGGGAACGTGGCCGCGAGTACGTGTAGACCAGATCTTAATCTTCAACTGGAAGTTCCTGGTTCCGCTAGTTTTAGCCTTGATCTTGATAGTCGCGGTGCTGGATAAGCTGATTCCAGACGGCACGAGCGAAATTGCACGAGCGTCTTTTCACCTAGCCAGCAACGTGCTCCTTGCGTTCATAACGCTGGAAATTCTGCGCCGTAACGCCCGGCGTCAGCGTAGAATTCAGGCCGAGCAATCCATGGCCGCCGTTGAAGAGACTGAAAATGTGACTCATGAAGTTGCTGAAGCGGCCCATGCTCATTGAGAAGTCTGAGGAGTTTTCACACGCATGATTGAGCAAATACTCTTTGTTCTGCTAACGATTATCACGCTTGGCTCTGCCATTGTGGTGGTCACGCATCGTAACCTGTTTCATGCCGCGCTGGCCTTAATGGTGTCTTTTGCGGGTGTGGCGGGTTTCTACATCACGCTCGACGCTGGTTTTCTGGCTGCCGCCCAATTGTTGGTGTACGTCGGTGCCATTTCTATTTTGATTATCTTTGCGATCATGATGACACGCCGCCTGATGCAAGCGACGGAGCAGGCGTACAATTCTCAACGTGGCTTGAGCATGGCCGGCGCCTTGATCAGTCTGATCATCCTGGCGCTAGTAATTGGTCGCTACTGGCCACTCGTTCCGGACTCCGCAAGTTTCCTGGCGGTGAAAACGCCTGTACCCGAGGCTATCCTACAGGGGAGCGTGGTAGAGTTAGGTCTCAGTTTGGTAAGCGTAGATGCTTATGTGATCCCATTTGAATTGGCATCCATCCTGCTGCTGGCTGCGCTCGTCGGGGCCATCCTCGTGGCCTGGCCAAAGGCGGAGGATCAGTCATGATTCCATTGTCCTGGTATTTACTTGTTGCTGCTGCATTGTTTTGTATTGGTCTTTACGGCGTCTTTGCCAGGCGTAATGCTGTGGCGATCTTGATGTCTGTGGAATTGATATTGAATGCGGTCAACATTAATCTGGTCGCTTTTTGGCGCTATATGACCCCCGATCGCTCTGTGGGAATGGCTTGGGCCATATTTGTTTTGACGGTTGCGGCGGCGGAAGCGGCCGTGGGTTTGGCGCTTGTCATTTCGGTTTACCGCAACAGGGATTCGGTCGTGGCCGATGATCTGGACTTAATGAAGAATTAGTGGGTTGGATTTTGGAGCATGACTGAACAAACATTGACGACCCTAACCTGGCTCATCCCTGCCGGCCCTTTGCTGGCTTTCTTCCTGATCATGCTGTTCACCAACCGCAGCCGAACGCTGAGTTGGCTGATAGCATGGGCCGGCGTTTTTATAGCGCTGGCATTGGGTTGGATAGTGGCTTTAAGCACCTTCGCCATTGACGTGCATCACCTGGAAGAGCATCCATCGGTGGTGGAAAGCGCGATCCCCTGGTTACCGATAGGTAACTTTCTTGAGGGGACTTGGCTGGAGATCGGCATTGCCGTTGACCCGCTCACTTCTGTGATGCTGATTATGGTTACTTTTACTATCACCATGATCTTCATTTACAGCGTTGGTTACCATAACTGGGGCGCGCCTCTAGGCAGGATCTTGGGTGTACCCAACCACCTCCAGGAAGAGCCCCTCTTGTCCCGCTTTTTTGCATTCATGAGCCTGTTTGCAGGGGGCATGCTTATGCTTGTCGTAGCGGGTGATCTCCTATTGCTCTTCATCGGTTGGGAGATCATGGGGTTCTGTTCTTATTCATTGATCGGTTTTTGGTATGCGCGAGATTACCACCTTAAGCCGGACGACATCCCCCATATGCCACCACGTAAGGCTGGTGTCAAAGCTTTCTTGACCACGCGTATTGCCGATGTGGTTATGCTTTTGGGTATCGTCTTCTTTTATAGTGTCTTCGGCACCTTGAATATTGCTGAGGCGCTTTCGGCGGAGGGCCTCGAGCACGCGGTGATGACGGTTGGCGCTGTTGCGCTGGGAGTGATGTCATTAATGCTCTTTGCGGGAACAGTGGGTAAATCGGCACAATGGCCACTTCACGTCTGGTTGCCTGACGCGATGGAAGGTCCGACGCCAGTCAGCGCCGTCATCCATGCCGCGGCCATGGTCTCAGCTGGGGTCTATCTTATTATTCGCATTTTCCCGCTTATTGCCGTCGGTATGGGCCCAGAGGGCAGCCCGGCCGTGGGAATTATCATCGGCGGGATCGGGGCCTTCACGGCGTTAATGGCTGCAACCATTGCCGTGGCGCAAAATGACGTGAAGGGCGTTCTTGCTTACTCCACCATTTCCCAGCTAGGTTTTATGGTCGCCGCGATTGGCGCTGGGGCCTATGTCGCGGCTGCATTCCACCTGATCACACACGGTTTCTTTAAAGCGCTGTTATTCCTGGCCTCGGGGTCGATCATTCATGGCATGGAGCATGGTGCTCATGAAGTGCACGACCACCATACGGATCCGCAAGATATGCGCTTTATGGGCGGTTTGCGGAAGAAGATGCCGATCACGTTCTGGACCTTCTTAATTGGTGGCCTGGCGCTCTCCGGATTCCCTATAATCACGGCCGGATTTTGGTCCAAGGATGAGATATTTGCTGATGCCTGGTACCAGTGGAGCCATAGAGGCGATATTCTGGCCCTGACGGTCTTTATTATGTTGGCCGTGGCGGCTTTCTTGACCGCTTTCTACACGATGCGGCAGATCAGCCTGACTTTCTTTGGCAAGCCCCGTACACCTCTGGCCGAGCATGCGCATGAAAGTAATGGCTTCATGACGATACCTTTGATCTTGCTGGCTGTTTTTGCGGTCAGTGTCGGTTGGTCGGGTATTCCAGAATCATTCCCCATTCTAGGGCCACTTTTGAACAATAACTACTTCCACCATTTTGTCGGCGCTACCGTTCATGAAACTTTGCACCATCTTGAAGAGTTACATCTCGTCGATCATGGGATTGAGACTTTGCCTTTTGAAGCGACACCGTTGGGTGCTTCTCTATTTGTCGCGCTGGGTGGCCTTTTCCTAGGATGGTGGATTTATGGTCGCAAGCCACTGGAATCAGGGCAGAAAGATCCCCTGGTCCGTCCGCTTGGACCCCTATATACCTTCTTAAACAACAAGTGGTATTGGGATGAGTTGTACCAGTTCCTGTTTATCCGGCCAACGGTTTATTTGTCGGAGATCGTTGTTTACGAATATGTAGATAAAGGGATCATAGATGGAATCTTGCACCTGATTGCCCGGGCCGTCTATCGTCTTGGTTACTATGTCAAGCGCTTTGAGGAAAGGGTCATCAGCGATGGCGTGGACTGGCTCAAGGACCAATTCCTGGCAATTGCTAGAGAGTTCCGTTTTTTGCAGACAGGACGCGTGCAGGAATACGTGTTGATATCAACCCTCATAGCCACTGCTCTGATAGCGGTGATCTTGCTGATCAATTACGGCTGGCTCGCACAGCTATTCTAAAGCAGGAGATACAATGGAATTCGTTCAGGATAACATCCTCAATCTCGTCATTTTCTCTCCTTTGCTAGCGTCGTTTGTGATCTTGTTGCTACCGGGAGATGCTAAAGACACGATTCGCAGACTTGCGTTGGTCTTTAGCCTGGTTCCCCTTTTGCTGGTGCTGATCATGTGGTTTACCTATGACCGGTGGGATGCAGGTATTCAGTTTGAATATGTGCACGAGTGGTTCCCGATGCTGGGTTCCACTTATCACATTGGTGTGGACGGTATCAGCTTGACGATGCTTTTGCTAACAACTATTTTGACGCCGCTGGCTATTTTGGCTTCCTTTGGCATCGAGCAGCGGGTGAATGTTTTCATGGCTTTGTTCCTGTTGATGGAGACGGCCATGCTAGGCCTCTTTTCTGCCTTGGATTTGATGATTTTCTTCATTTTCTGGGAGTTTGGCCTGGTCCCAATGTATTTCCTGATCAAAATCTGGGGTGGGGCTGATCGTGATTATGCATCGTTCAAGTTTATGATCTACACCATGGCCGGTAGCTTGGGTTTGTTACTGGCAATTCAGTTGATCGGGCTTTCAACGGGAACTTTTGACATCATCGAGTTAATGGATGTTTGGGTTAATATACCCGCCGGCACCATTTTGCCGAACACAGGGTTATCCACCGAGGTGGTGAAGTTCCTAGCCTTCTGGGCTTTCTTCCTGGCCTTTGCGATCAAGATTCCCATCTGGCCTTTCCACACCTGGTTGCCAGATGCACATACGCAGGCCCCTACGGCCGGTTCTATGATCCTGGCTGGTGTGCTGCTCAAGTTGGGGGCATATGGTTTCCTGCGCCTGGTCATTCCCCTGTTCCCAGATATGGCTTACACGACGGCGGGCATTTTGGCAACGTTGGGTATGTTGAGCATTATCCTGGGTGGTTATGCGGCCTTTGGCCAGTGGGACTTCAAGCGCCTTGTGGCCTATTCTTCGGTCAATCACATGGGTTTTGTGGTGTTAGGCCTGGCCGTGTTTGCTTATGTCTACGGCCGTGCCGATCAGTTCGTGGATTCCGGGATAACCACCGACGCCATTACCGCGGCAAACGGGGCCGTTTTCCAGATGTTTAACCACGGTTTGTCGTCGGCGGCCATGTTCTTCCTGGTGGGCGTGATCTATGAGCGCACGCACACGCGGGATCTGAAGCGGTATGGTGGGATTTGGTCTATCCTGAAAGTTTATGGTGGCATTTTGATTTTTACGTCCATGGCCTCACTAGGTTTGCCAGGACTGAATGGCTTCGTAAGCGAGTTCATGGTTGTCGCAGGCTCCTGGGACATTTTCACGGTGCAGTTGGCTCTTTCCATGCTGGGGCTGTTTATGACCGGGGCCTATATTCTCAAGGCTATTGGAAAGACCTTACATGGTCCTATTAAAGAGGAATGGCGCGGTTTACCGCGGATGACGGTGCGTGAGCACCTGGTTATTTGGCCGTTAATGATTTTGATGTTGAGCCTTGGGGTCTGGCCACAATGGGTGCTTGTCTACATCAACGACACGGTGACCAAGATTTTGAGTTAAGGTAGGCCGGCATCAGAAGCAACGATTCTGGCGATTGTTTGGAAAGAAACCTTCAAACTAGGCGAAGACGATGGAATTTCCGTTTTTATCAATCATCGCATTAGGTCCAATCATAGCGGCCGTCATCATCTTGATGCTGCCAAAAGAACGCGGAGAAAACGCGCGAATGATTGGCCTGGCAGCAATGGTTTTAAATTTGCTGCTTTCCCTCTATGTATATGTCTTTTACCATCAGAACATCCCCGAGCCCGGTACAGCATGGGCGGATACGCTTTACTTCTTGGAAGAATATGCGTGGATTCCCAGTATCGGCATTAACTACATCATGGGTGTGGATGGCCTGAGCGCGACGCTGATCTTGCTGACGTCAATTGTCGGCCTGGGCGGGGTGCTGATCTCATGGAGCATCGACGATAGACCGCGTGAATTCTACGCTTTCTTCATGCTCTTGGTAGCTGGAGTGCAGGGCGTTTTTGTAGCCGTCGACAGTTTTTTGCTGTTCTTCTTCTACGAACTGGCCGTACTGCCTATGTATGTCATGATCGTCATTTGGGGCTGGCGGGAACGACGTGAATATGCGGCTATGAAGCTCACCCTCTATCTGCTGATCGGCAGCTTTATATCATTTATCGCCCTAATCGTGCTTTACTTCCAGCTACCGCAGCAAGGCTTACCGCTAACTTTCGATCTTCGTGTGTGGTCTGAGGCCCAATTCCCATTTAACGTGCAAATGATTTGGTTTATGCCCCTCTTCCTGGGTTTTGCGGTGCTCGCGGGTCTTTGGCCACTGCATAACTGGTCTCCTGATGGTCACGTAGCTGCACCAACGGCCGTTTCTATGATCCACGCCGGCGTGCTGATGAAACTCGGCGCTTACGCTTCCATGCGCGTGGGTATCCAGGTGCTGCCTGAGGGTGCAGTATACTGGATGCCGTTCATTATCTTGCTGACATTGGTGAACGTCCTCTATGGATCGCTGGTCGCCATGCGGCAGAAGGATATGAAATATCTCATTGGTTATTCGAGCGTTAGCCATATGGGCCTGGTCACCATGGGCTTTGCGGCCATGACATTAAATGGCTTCTTGGGAGCAGGGATCCAGATGGTCAGCCATGGCATTATGACGGCACTCTTCTTTTCTGTGGTAGGCATGATTTACGATCGTACGCACACCCGGGATATGGACGATCTCAGTGGGATGAGAAAGGCGTTGCCGTGGCTTGTCATCCCCTTCATTATCGGTGGTTTGGTATCCATGGGTATGCCGGGACTATCTGGGTTTATCGCGGAGTTCCCAATATTTATGGGCGTTTGGAACGGGACGACCATTGATTTAAGCGCCGTTTTTAGCCTGAATCCGGCCAACTACTATAACTGGATTGCCATCTTGTCTGTATTTGGCATCGTGATCACAGCTGCTTATATCTTACGCGCTGTGGGAACGGTGTTCTTCGGAGATTACGAAGGAGAAAAGTGGCACGACATGCGGCCGTTACTGGCCATTGATAAGCTAACCTTGGTTGGTTTCTCGGCCATTCTGATTTTGATTGGCGTTTTACCGATGGTCATTGCACCAGTCGTTGAATCTGGCATTTTACCGGTGCTTGGGCGTGTGCAAGATGCACAGCAGGCGGTCACCGTGATGAATTCAGTGCAAACAGCCGCGGCTGAACTTTTCAATTGGCTGGGAGGTGCATAAGTGAGCCCAGATTTTGACTACACTTGGGTTGCGGCGCTAACAGCAGAAATCGGTCTGGTAATCCTGCTCGTCGTCGTTCTCGTATATGATCGTTTCCTGAAAGCGGAAAACAGGAGGCGTGTCGGTTTACTGACTGCCTGGGGATCATTCCTTATTTTGATCGCTGTTCTGGTCCTGTGGTTTTTCTTCGATCTGCCAGATGCGCAAGCGTCTTTGAGCGAAAGTCTCATGTGGGGAGGCATGATCCGCTTCGATGCGATCGCTCTCGTATTCGAGGTGATGTTCTTGTCGGCACTGATAGTAACCAGCCTCATCGCCATGGATGTACCTCGTTTACAACGCAGTGAGTTTTATGCGTTATTGATCACCGCCACTATTGGTTTTGTGCTGATGGCGGCCGCAACCGATCTGATCATGGTATATGTAGCTTTGGAAACGGCCAGTATCTCCTCCTACGTACTGGCGGGTTTTTTGACCGGCAGCAAACGCTCATCTGAAGCGGGCATGAAGTATTTCATTTATGGAGCCTTTGCCACGGGTGTGATGTTATACGGTATGAGCCTGCTCTACGGGGTTACCGGGCAAACGAATATCTACGTCATCGGCGAAATGCTATCTAGAGGCGATTTGCTTGCCGAGGTAAATGCCGTAATTCTGTTGGCGGCAGCGATGACCGTCGTCGGTTTTGGCTTCAAGATTGCGGCGGTGCCGTTCCATTTCTGGACACCAGACGTCTATCAAGGCTCTCCAACGCCATTTACAGCTTTTGTTTCTACTGCATCCAAAGCTGCAGGCTTCGCGGTTTTTCTGAGGGTCTTCACTTCAGGCGCATTTGGTGACATCAGCCGATTTTCACCAACGACTGCCCCAGGATGGTGGGCAATGCTGGTGGCCATGAGCATCATCACGATGACGCTAGGTAACTTCGTGGCAATTTACCAGACCAACATAAAGAGACTGCTGGCTTACTCCAGTATCGCGCAGGCCGGCTACATAATGATTGGCCTTGTTGCGCTTTCACAGGATGGATCTGGTGCGGCGATGTTCTATCTGCTCATCTACATCTTCACCAATATTGCCGCTTTTGGAGTGATAATTTTGGTTAGCAACAAGACCGGCTCAGATGAGATAAAAGATCTATATGGTTTGAATCGTCGCGCTCCGATACTGGCATTGGTAATGATGTTTGCTGTTCTTTCCCTGGCTGGCATCCCGCCAACAGCTGGTTTCTTTGGCAAGTTCTTCTTGTTCAGAGCGGCGATTGAAGCAGGTCTCTGGTGGCTGGCGCTGATCGGGATCATCCTGGCCTTCGTTGCCCTTTACTACTATTTGGGCATTATTAAATACATGTACCTTTACCGCTCGGATGAGGAAGAAATCCCTATTCCTGTTTCACGCGCCGCCAAAGTAGGATTGGTCGTTTCTATCTTTTTTGTCATTTACCTGGGCATTTTTGCCGACTCAGCGTTTGAGTGGACGCGGCAGGCCGCGGCGGCATTTTTCACGGGATAGGGGGCAGTCGTGCCGATTGCTGCATGAACTGTTTGTGATATAATGCGCAAGCGACCAGTACTTAACAAAGTAAAGAATTGTGTCTAAAGACCTACAACGGAAGCAGACCCTTGCTACGGCAAATCTGGTTAGCCAGGTTGGTTGTGTAACGGCTTTTGTGGCTATCATCATCATCGGCATCGCTTTTGGGGTTGGTTGGTTCTTAGATGATCTCATGGGTAACGAACGAAAGATTATGACGGTCATTTTTCTTTTGGCTAGCTTCCCCATTACGTTGTTTGCCATGGTGCGAATCAGCCTGTTTATGGTTGGTAGAGCACAACAACAGGTCGAACAGATAAATCACGATAACAAGGAAGAAACGAGACCATGATCAAGAAGAGATACATTGTTCTCCTCTGTGTAATATTGCTAATAATCTTAGGTTCGTTTGTCGCCTTTACAAAGCCTGCCTTGCCCTTTATTCAGTTGCCTGGTGAGGTTTATCCTGGAACCCAGAATTTGCCGGTGATTGGCGATATCTTTGGAGGATTGACCAATACCTTTATGGCATCAGTGGTCGCTTATATCCTCATTTTGATCATGATTTTCAGCTTGCGCGCTGGTTCACGAACCTCGGAAGAAGTGCCATCCGGATTTTACAACTTCTTCGAAATGATTATTGAAGCGGCTTATAATTTTGCTCAGAATATCGCCGGGTCTAAAGTGAGGGATTTCTTCCCTTACTTCATGTCTATTGTGCTGATCATACTTGTAACGAACTGGACGGCGCTGATCCCCGGGTGGGACAGCATCGGCTTGTGGGAGTATAAACCCCATTTTCTCGCCGAAAGAGATGCTAAGGCCTTGGAGGCCGAAGCTGAGGCACTAGGTCATGAAGTCTCTCATGAAGAGGTGGAAGAGTTCATTCACGAACGGACTGAGTTTTATGATGCTGCAAACAAAGGCGATCTACGTGTTCAGCCATGGCTGCTTCGCGCCAGTGCTAATGCCGATCCTGATGCCGAAATTGTTGAGTTGGATCATGGAGAAAAGGTTGGTTACAATCCGGAAGCGGCCGACTGGACGATTGTGCCTTTCTTCCGGCCTGGGGCCACGGATCTGAATTACACACTGGCTTTTGCTCTCATTGCTATGGTCATGGTCCAGTTCTATGGCTTCAAATATTTGGGTGGCCGGGGCTATCTATCCAAGTTCTTCCCCTTTATTGGCAAAGGATTTGGCGCTCAGGTGGGCAAGAATCCCATCAAGGCCATTGACCCTGCGGTGGGCCTTTTGGAACTGGTCAGCGAGATATCCAAGATCATCTCGTTTGCCTTCCGTCTTTTGGGAAATATTTTCGCTGGGATGGTTCTCTTATTTGTGATGGCTTTTCTCTTGCCCGTGGCCAACATGGTTTTCTTTGGTCTGGAATTATTTGTGGGATTGATCCAGGCTTTGGTCTTTGGTTTGCTTACCTTAATCTTTATGGCCAGCGCCTCAACAGGCCACCATGGGGATGAGCATTAAATTGTTGTAGATTAGAAAACGTAACATTTGTTAGTTATCAAAACCAGTAAATAAAAGCAACTATTTGGAGGATTTTCACATGGATGAACAAGCTGCCTTAGCTCTGGCGATAGGTTTGAAGGCTATTGGTGCAGGCCTGGCAATGATGGGTGCTATCGGCGCTGGTGCCGGTATTGGTATTCTTGTGGGGGGTGCCGTTCAAGGTATCGCTCGCAACCCTGATGCTGGGGGTGACATCCAGACGAACATGATCCTGGGCATTGCGTTCGCCGAGGCAGTAGCTATTTATGCTCTCGTTGTCGCGCTGATTATTCTTTTCGTGCTCTAATCGATCGCGGGTTGAGAACAAGCGCAAACGAGTGACTATTGACAATTAAGGAAAAGTAATATGGAAGCATTGGGCATAAATATCGGCTACCTGATAATGCAGATATTGATCATCACGATCTTTATCCTCTTGATGAAAGGGCTGGTTTATAAACCGATCCTTCGTATCCTGGATGAGCGAAAAGCACGCGTCGCTAAGGGCCTGGAAGATGCACGGCAAGCAGCAATCGCGCGGGATAACGCCGATGCAGAAGCGAAGAAGATTCTGGATTCGGCACGCCAGGAAGCAGCGAAGATCCGCCAGGACGCTGTTGCACAAGCCGAAGAAACGGCAAAGGCTATTGAGTCGAAAGCTAATGAAGAGGCCCGCGATATCGTGGCCAGCGCTGGTGAAAGCGCCGAGGAAGAGCGAAACCGTATTTTGTCCGAGCTACGCGGACAGGTTGCGGCGATCTCCATTGCCGCGGCTAACAAATTGGTCGGCGAATCCCTGGATGAACAGCGCCAGCATGCATTGATCACCGATTTCTTCTCCAAGGTTCCCGCGGATGTGGAGAGGTTGTCCGGAGAAAAGGCCGAGGTGACGAGCGCATTGCCGCTAACTGAGCAAGAGCAGAAAAACGCTCTGAAAGCTCTACGGGTGGAGTCGGTTGATTTTAAGGTCGATCCGAAAATCCTCGGCGGCCTTGTGGTCCGTGTAGGCGATCGGGTTGTTGACGACAGTGTCGCCAGCCGCATGAATGCATTGGGCGAATCATTGAGCTAATTCTACAGGCTGGGCGAAGCCGAAGTCGCCTCCTGTTTATTTCTTATGCTCTCGTTAGACTGAGGAAGA
>JAACFF010000357.1 GCA_009937635.1 Chloroflexota bacterium | reverse complement strand
TGTAGTTCTACATCACGCATCCACATGGGTAGCATCGAGTTGGTGACAAGCCCGATCTTGTAGTCCTGACGGCGCAGCGATTTTAGCACGGGTATGGTATCGGCGAAGAGGACAACATCCGGGATAGGTTTGGCGTCGTAGGCACACATGACGCCCTGAAAATCAATTTGTGAGACGTCTAGTCCGAGTGTGGTGCAGAAATCCACCAAGACACGGCCGAAATTGACCGCATTCCAGGTTTTTTTGGCTTCACGCCAATGGTCAATGACCGTGTTGAGGTAACATTCACAAAATGCGTCGCAATCAGGCAACGGGTGTCCTTGCTCTGATAGATAATCGTAAACATTTTCCAGGTGGGGGCGCATAAACACGGGATAATCGGCCGTTAAGCCCGACCAATCAATCAACGTGTCGTCTAGATCAAACAGGACAGCGCGAATGCGTCTACGGCCAGGAAACAAAAAGGAATCCTCCCTTATGTGGCCAATGCCAACCTGATTAGCCGCGCCCGACAAATCCTATTTCTGGGTTGAATCGGATTTGCTAAGTTCTTTTGATGGCATCGTTCCACTGGTTACTTCAGCGCGGCCACGAACAAACTCGATAACCATGGGAACGATAGAAATCAAGATGATAACAATGACGACAAGTTCAAAGTTCTCTTGCACGAAAGGAATATTGCCAAAGAAATAGCCCAGGGAAATGAACATTGCGGTCCATAAGAAAGCGCCAAATACATTGTAGGTGAAAAAGCGACGATATTCCATCGTGCCCACGCCCGCCACAAATGGGGCGAAGGTGCGTACGATGGGCACAAAACGAGCCAGCACAATCGTCTTGCCGCCATGTTTGTCATAAAATTCTTGCGTCTGGTCCAGGTATTCCTTCTTCAGAAAACGGACATTGCCTTCAAATGCACGTGGGCCAACCTTGTTGCCAATCCAGTAATTGACCGTATCCCCTAAGACTGCCGCCACAAAGACAAGCAGCCATAACAGCCAGACGTTCAATGAACCGATCCCAGCGAAAGTGCCTGCTGCGAAGAGCAGAGAATCACCCGGCAAGAAAGGAGTCACAACCAGCCCCGTTTCCATAAAGATGATCATGAAAAGCAAGGCGTACGTCCAGACGCCATATGTGCGAATAACTTCATCCAGATAGGTGTCTAGATGTAGGAAAATATCAATTAACGTTTGCAGTAATTCCATGTGCCACCTGCTGACGCTCAGTAAAAAGACTGTCACCTAGCACATGACAGTCCCCGAGAAGAGAATCTAGCAGTCTTAAGCTTATTGGTCAAGCCTAGTTAAGGATCAGGTAATCGAGTAAACTTGCCGTTAAGAACTATCAGCCCCGCCTTCTCACTATGCTAGAATTAAGATCGTCCCTGGCTGGCTGTAAGTGCTTGACAGATGTTCAGGAACGGATAAGACGATGATCAAAGAAAAACGACCTTTCCCCGTACCATCGGAAGTTGTGATGCGCAGCGCACTTTTTGCCCTGGCTAATCTGAATGCCAGGTTGCAGGTTTACAACGAGGAGACAGGCGTCATTGTGGCGACCTTATCCAGGCGGCTGGGTTTGCAGAAACAGGAAGTTGTGGTGAAGGTGCGCCGTTTTGATCAGACCTCCGTTCTGGAAGTTGAAGCTCCCGATGCCGAAAGAACGCAACAGATACTGAGCCAGGTCTCGGCCTATGTGACCGATGGCGCAGGGCGGGTTCAGGCAGATGCCACAATCCAATGGGTTGATGTAGCCAGGCAGCAGGAAAACAGGGCCAGGCGCAAGCAGTTCGTGAACAGAGCGCGCTCAATCCTTCCCGGACAAAGCGCCGAGGAAAACTTACCGGCAGTGGTCGACGCGCAAGGCGGCGAGATAGTCCCCGTTGCCGATGATGACAATGCTGCTGCGCCTTTGCCCATTCCCGATAACCCAGGCGTACTGGTCAAGAATTACCAGGATAAGGTAATCGAGTTAAAAGTAGATCCGGCTGTGTTTGCCGATCGCACACCTTATCTGGATGTTTGCCAGGCTTGCTCGGCGACGGTAATGCGTGGCAGCAAGTATTGTTTCGCGTGTGGACGGCCGATGACCTTGGAAGCTGTGCAACCTGAACTTCAGAATGCAGCCGCGAAATCAGCGCGTGCTAGTTTGCAGGCGGGTTTGATTGCCGTTGTAGCCACGCTGGTGCCGTTTTTCTTGCTGATCGTGCCGTTGCTTTTGGACGCCGACATCACGCTCTCTTTTTTGGAGAAAGTAGGGCGATCATTGACGCCGGTTAGGCTGGCCTTAAGCCTGTTGCTGGGCATAGTCCCTGGCCTTACCTTCGGTTGGTGGGCCATCTCCCAGTCGCGACAGGCGGCATGGTATCAGAACCTGGAAGCGATGTTTGACGATCCGGGGCGCTTCAGAGCTAGCCTAGGCCGCGTGCTGGGGTGGGTGGCCGTCTACGTCAGCGTGGCCTGGGTATTGTTTGTTTTGGTGGCCTTCGTATTTAGCTAGAATAACTACGCTGCCGCCAAAGCCTCAATTTCTGCCTGCGCATCCGCTGCTGGCTCAGGCCCCAATCGCCGTTGGATCCCTTTCTCTATGGGAATTTCACGCATTTGCGCCCAACGCACCGTTGCCAGTTCGGCTGCTTTGGCGAGAATGAACTAACTATTGAGGATTATGATCGTTCCGAAACGGCCCGTTCTGCCCTTTTCTGCGCGATGTGAAAAGAAGAGGTCCGTACGGCAGGCGGTACAAAGGCCGGCCATTTCGATATGGTGAACGCCTGCGCGCTGCAAGTTACAGCGATTGGCCTCCGGTAAATTGAAATGCGGCCGTCCGCCGTTTGCCGGGGCCTTGCCATTCGGCGCATCTACCAGCAAGGAACTTGCATCGGGAAACGCTCCGCGCACTTGGCTGATGACCGGCTCGTCTACTTCATAACAGCACGGTCCAATGGCCGGACCGATGACGGCCAGAAGGGTGGCCGGATCGCTGCCGAATTCGGCCGTCATCCCCCGCACCAGCGCCCCCGGCAAATCTCGCACGGTGCCCATCCAGCCCGCATGACCCAGGCCAATGGCGCCTTGCAGTGGATCATAAAGAAAAACAGGCGTGCAATCGGCATAGTTCATTGTCAGAGCGCAGCCGGGCTCATTGGTCATAATGCCGTCTGTCCGTGCGATCCACGTGCCGTAGTCCTGCTTCGTGACCCGAGCGACTTCTGCTTCGTGTACCAGGTGGGCATGAACGACGCTGCCGGTATCACGGCCGAAAACCCCATAAGCGCGATGTCGATTGGCATAGACCCGTGCTTTTTCATCCGGTACGGATACGCTCAGATTCAGAGACGCGAATGGCGCTGGACTGACGCCTCCCTGGCGGGTAAAGACAGCATGATCGATATGTCCAGAATCGAACAGACTCTCAAATTGTAGAATCGGAAGATCTTCGGTTCCGTTTGTATAAATCATTCTCGTTCCTGCGTGATCGTCGCTACCTTGAAATCAGCATGTTTACCTGACCCGCTATACTATCACAATTGATAGCGCCTGACGCACGCCCTCATCCATGCTATAATGTGCCCGTAGGAACATTTGAGCTATGACGCGCAAGAAGACCAGCCCGAAAAAAAAGACAAGGCGCAGAACGACAACGCGTAAGAAAAGCACAAAACGGCCGACCCGCCGCAAGTCGCCTCGTTTTCAGCTCACGGATTCTCAAAAAGCGTTGATCGTTGGTATTGTCATCATCTTTGCCACGGCCATATTGGTCCTCAGCCTGCTGGCGCCTAACCAAGGGCAACTGACGACCTGGCTGTTCGGTGCCATGTGGCAGGCTTTTGGCTGGGGTGCTTATTTCATTCCGCTTATCAGCGGTGGAATTGGTTTGTATCTCGTTCTCTTGGGCATGGATCAACCTCCACAACTTCCCATTTACCGCTTATTGGGTCTAGGCATTCTTTTCCTGGTTTTCATGGCCTTTGCGACCATGGTGGGTTTATTTCGCGATGAGTCCGTTACGGATTACTGGCAGGTAGCTGAACTGGGTACCGGAGGCGGATACTTGGGAAGCTTGATCAGCTCTAGCCTTACGATGCTGCTGGGTAATTTGGGAGCTATTTTCACCCTTATGGTTCTCGGATTTGCGGGAGCGATTTTGGTTTCAGGCATCACCCGTGAGGATATTGGCCGCTATCTGAAGAACGCTTTCACCCGGGAGGAGGCTGAAGCTGAAGAGATAGATGCGCCACGGCAGCCTATTCGCTTGAATCCGGATCGCGCTCCCTCATCTGAACCGGTGCAGCTTACGCTGGTTCCGGAAGAGACAGAGCTAGAGGAAGAAGCTCCAAAACGGAAACGCCGCCGGCCTGCGAGCAAGAAAAAGCAGGAGACAAAGCCGCAGCCCGACGGCGCTGCGCAAGTGGCGACGGCCGTCCAGGTGAATACGGGTCAAGGGGGTGATTATACCTGGACATTGCCCACGGTCGTCGAAATCCTGGAATCCGGAGTCGACCTTGATCTAAATAATGTTGTCATCCGCGAACAGGTGGAAATTATCGAACATACGCTGGAGAGCTTTGGCGCACCGGCTACCGTGGTGGAAATCAATCAAGGTCCAACGGTGACACAGTTTGGCGTGGAACCCAATTATATACAAATGCGAAACGGCCGTCGTACCAAGGTCAAGGTTAGCAAAATCGCCGGTCTGGCAGATGACCTGGCCCTGGCCCTGGCCGCGCGTTCGATCCGTATTCAGGCCCCAGTGCCCGGTAAAAGTTATGTTGGCATTGAAGTGCCTAATCCGTCCAAGGCCCTGGTTTCGTTGCGTGACGTCATGGAGTCGGCTGAATACCGCAAAATCAAGTCCACATTGGGTTTGGGATTGGGGCAAAATGTTTCCGGACATTCCATTGTCGCCGATCTGGCCATTATGCCCCATTTATTGGTAGCTGGGACGACAGGATCGGGTAAGTCGGTATTGGTGAATAGCATCATTACCTGTCTGCTGCTGCAAAATACGCCGGCCGACTTGAAACTGGTCATGATTGACCCCAAAAGAGTGGAGTTGACGGGGTACAATGGCATTCCACACCTGGCTGCGCCTGTGGTTGTGGAGATGGACCGCGTGATCAGCACCTTGCAATGGGCGCTGCGAGAAATGGACGCCCGGTACAAGAAATTTGCGGATCTCGGCGTGCGGCATATTGGCGAGTACAATAAAAAGATCATGCGTCGCAAGAACGCTGAGAAAATGCCCTTCATCGTCATTATTATTGATGAGTTGGCAGATCTGATGATGTTAGCGCCGGAAGATACAGAGCGTTCGGTAACGCGCCTGGCTCAGTTGGCGCGAGCGACTGGCATCCACATGGTGATTGCTACGCAACGGCCGTCAGTGGACGTGGTCACCGGCTTAATTAAGGCCAATTTTCCAGCGCGCATTGCCTTTGCCGTTGCCTCAGGGACTGACAGTCGCGTCATATTGGACAGCACCGGTGCAGAACGACTTTTGGGCCAGGGGGATATGTTATTTCAGAAGCCTGATTCTCCCGCCCCCTTACGTTTGCAAGGGTGCTTTGTCAGCGACAGTGAGATCAACAAATTGATCACCTATTGGAAACGTGCCCGGCGCAGCACGACCATCACCGCCGATTCGGCGGTTGCAGCGTCGACGGCAGCGCAGGCGGCGCCACCTGATCCGGCTCCTACCGTTGTTAGCCAGCGTCCGACCACTTCGTCCCCCCCACCCCCGCAACAAGAGGATGCCCCTGCTGAGAAGACCAAATCCAAACGCGCTTCGCCGCGCAAGAAGAAGGAACCCCCTCAACAGCAGCCTCTGTGGGAGGCGCTACAGGAAGAGGCTGAAAAACCGCAGTATGCTGATGAATTGATGCCGGAGGCTATCGCCCTGGTTCGTAAGTTAAACAAGGCCTCTACTTCACTGCTGCAACGTCGCTTCCGTATTGGCTATACACGTGCCGCGCGTATGATCGACGCCATGGAAGAAATGGGCATAATCGGCCCGCCTACCGGCACAAGCAAAGCGCGCGAAGTCTATCCACCGGCCGATTTGGAAAGGCAAGAACCCGTTGCCGCGAGTCCAAGTCAAGAAAACGATAACACATGAAAATGCGGCTGATCGGCTGACAGCCGTCAGCTAACAGCTGCCAGCTTTTTATGACTCACCTAGAAGGACAAGAACGCGCCCTGTATGTGCAGGATATGTTCGCCCGCATCGCGGGACAATATGACCTGA
>JAACFF010000064.1 GCA_009937635.1 Chloroflexota bacterium | reverse complement strand
GGCGGCCTGGTTCTGATACTGCTTCTTGGCGCTATCTTTCGCTTCACCGGCGTGAACTGGGATAGCAACCAGCATCTGCACCCCGACGAACGTTTCATGACCATGGTCGCCGAGCAGATCAGCTCGGTGGACAGCCTGGGCCACTACTTCGATCCGCAGCAATCGTCGCTCAACCCCCTGGGGCAGGGTTTCTATACTTACGGCATGCTGCCCCTGTTCATCACCCGCTACGTGGCGGAATGGTTCGCCAGGACCAGTTATGATGAGGTAGTGCTGGTCGGCCGTATCCTGTCAGGGCTATTTGATTTGGTAGCCGTCTTGGCCCTCTTTTTCTTAGGCCGGCTTCTTTACGGCCGTCGGACGGGCCTGCTGGCTGCGGCCCTGTACGCGGCAGCGGTAGTGCCCATCCAACTATCCCATTATTTCGCCGTCGACTCCTTCACCACGGTCTTTATCGTGGCCGCCATGTACGTGGCCATCCTGGTCATGGAACAGCCGCGCTGGTGGCTTTTCGCCCTCTTTGGTCTGCTCACCGGCCTGGCTATGACCACCAAGGTAAGCATCGCCCCGCTGGCCGGCTTGATCCTGCTGGCCGGACTCGCTACCCTGGTCGATATCTGGCCTGAGCGCGAAAAGCGCTGGCCGGCTGTAGGCAGGCTCTTGGCCGGGCTTCTCGTGGCCGGCTTGATGGCCGCGCTCATCTTCCGCATCTTCCAGCCCTACGCTTTTCTGGGACCGGGCTTCTTCGGTCTACGGCTCAATCCGCGCTGGTTAGAGATCATCGGCGAAGTGCGTAACCAGGTCGCCGGTCGGGCCGACTTCCCGCCCAATCATCACTGGGCTAACCGGCCCTGGAGCTACAGCCTGACGAACATGGTCCAATGGGGCATGGGGCTGCCCCTGGGCCTGGCGGCGATCCTGAGTTGGGGCTGGGCTACCTGGCGCTGCCTGCGTGGCGACTGGCGCAAGCATCTCCTGCCCGTCGTCTGGGTAGGCGGCTTTTTCCTTTACCAGAATATCAACTTCTGGCGCTACACGCGCTATTTCCAGCCCATTTACCCCATCGCCATCCTGCTGGCCGCTTGGGCCCTGGTTGAATTGTTCGATCGCGCCTGGGCCGCCTACCGGGGGAGTCACGAAGACGCCGGCGAGAAACAGCGCAAACAAGTGGCCGCGATCTTGGTCACGTTGTTGCTACTCTTTGTCGTCGGCTCAACTTACGCTTACGCCTACGCCTTCACCCGCATCTATGCCCGTCCGCACGCCCGCGTGGCCGCATCGGAATGGTTGCGGCAAAACCTGCCCGGTCCGGTGAACGTCTTGATCAAGACCGGCGACGGCCAGACTCAAATCCCCTTGTCTATGCCTTACGACCTGAACCTGGGTGTGGGAAACATGTGGGCTCAGACTTTCACTCCGGCCGAATCAGGCAGCCTGGTTGGCGTGACCATGCCCCACTTGGTAGGTCTCGACGACAGCGCCTCTTCGGTGACGCTGGAGTTGGCCCTGGACGCCGACGGCGTCCGGATCGCCTCCTACACCGAAACAGTGGCCCTCGATCCAGCGGCCGGACCGGAAGGACAGGAGCAGAGCTTCGTATTCCCGGCAACTGACGTCACGGGCGGTCAGGAATACGTCCTGTCGCTGCAGGTCGTGGATGGGCCTCCGTTGGCTCTGTCCGGAGCCGCAGTCGCCATGGAAACATCCTGGGATGACTCCTTGCCTCTCCGTTCTGAAGGCTTCGATCCTTATGGTGGCATCTATCGCCCGCTCAATCTCGAACTGTATGAGCCGGACAACCAGGCCAAGCGCGAGTTGATGGTTCAGACGCTTGACGAAGCGGAATACATCGTGATCTCCTCCAATCGCGTCTACGACGCCGCGCCCCGGCTGCCACTGCGCTATCCGATGACCGTGGCCTACTATCAAGCCTTGTTTGGCTGTGAATCGCAGCAAATCACCGATTGCGCTTATCCGGCCGTCGCCCCAATGAGCGGCGATCTGGGCTTTGACCTGGTGGCCACTTTCGAGAGCTATCCCACCTTGGGGCCGCTGACCCTGCCGGATCAATCGGCCCAGGAATCTTTCACGGTTTACGATCATCCCAAGGTCTTGATCTTTCAGAAAACGGCCGATTTCTCCTCCGACCGGGTCCAGCAAGTGCTGGAGAGCGTCGACCTGAGCCAGGTGGTCCAGCAGGGGGCCAAGCAATATTCGGACGCGCCTGGCGCCCTGCGGCTATCGACAACTCGGGCTGCAGTCCAGAAAGCGGCCGGGACGTGGTCGTCGCTCTTCAACTCGGCCTCGGCCCTCAATCAATCACAGTTTCTGGGTACGGTCAGTTGGTACTTGTTGATCGCTTTGATCGGCTGGCTGGCCTTTCCCCTGACCTACCTCGCTTTTCGCGGTCTGTCGGACCATGGCTACGCCCTGGCCCGGGTCGCCGGCCTGCTCTTCGTCGCCTGGTTGGCCTGGTTCAGCAGCAGCCTGAACCTGCTGGCATTCAGCCGCGGGGCGCTGCTGCTGGCCGTTCTTTCGCTGGCCCTGCTCAACGGCCTGATCGCCTGGAAATACCGCCGCGAGCTGGCAATCTTTCTGCGCCGGCACTGGCGCTACATCCTCTTTTTTGAAGGCCTTTTCCTGGTTCTCTTCCTGTTCCAGATTATCCTGCGCTGGAACAACCCCGATCTCTGGCATCCGTGGCGGGGCGGCGAAAAACCGGGCGATTTAGCCCTCTTCAACGCCATTCTCAAATCGGCTAATTTCCCGCCATACGATCCCTGGTTTGCCGGCCAATACGTCAATTATTACTACTACGGTTATGTGCTCAGCGCTGTGCCCACCAAGCTCCTTGGCATCGTGCCCACCTTTGCCTACAACTTACTCATCCCCACCTGGTTTGCCCTGACCGGCGCCGGCGTTTTTTCGGTTGCTTACAACCTGATCGCGCCCGGCAAGAGAGAAGAGACAGAAACGCGTCCGGCATCAGGCAGAATGTGGTTTTCGGGCAAAGCGCCTTACCTGGCTGGCGTGACGGCCGTGGCTCTGGCTATCATACTGGGCAACCTGTACCAGGTCCGGCTGCTGTGGAATCGCCTGCCGGAGTTTGCCGAACAGCGCTCGCCCGAGCCGACCTGGCTGCAACAGGCGAGCGATGCCGTGTCCGGTCTCGGCCAGATTGTTTCAGGCGAGGAAGAATTATTTCGGGGCGACAACGGAACCTGGTATTTCGACGCCTCGCGGGCTATTTTGAACGGGCAGGATACCGCGCCAATCACCGAATTTCCTTTCTTCACCTTCTTGTACGCCGATCTGCACCCGCACTTGTTGGATATGCCGCTGGTCCTGACTGCCCTGGCCTGGATTGTTAGCATCGTGCGCCTGCCGGCGATCGTCTCCCAACCATTCCGCCGCCAGGGCCTGTTGGCCTCCGGGGCCAGCTGGCTCATCGCCGGACTGACCTTCGGCGCTCTCTACCCGACCAATAGCTGGGATTACCCGGTGCTGCTGGGCCTGGGCGCAGCCGGCATCGCCTATGCGGTCTTGATCGATGACCCCCCCTCGGTGAGCACGGCCGTCCTGCGCTTGCTTTCGCGCATCGCCCTGTTACTCCTGCTGTCGATCGCCCTGTATGCCCCCTTCCACCAATGGTTTGGCACCGGGGATTTATCCTTTGAACTGTGGAAGGGACCGCGTACCCCGCTGGGCGATTATTTCACCGTGCACGGCCTTTTCCTGTTTGTTATCCTGACCTATATGGCCCTGGAGACGGCGCGCTGGCTCAAACCAAGGATAGCGTGGTTGATCCACACCCCTCTTGGCGAGCTAACCTCCTTCTTGGAAAATGCCACGATCGTACTCCTGGTCTTGATCGTGGCTCTAGTAGTCGGCCTGCCTTGGCTCAGGAGAAACGATTATGTGACGGCCGCGGTCGCCCTGCTGCTGGCCGCCTGGGCCGGCCTGTTATTGCTGCGCCGCGATCAGAGTCGGCTGCAGCGCGTGGCCCTGGCTCTTACCGGGGCGGGGTTGGGCCTGACCTTCATCGTCGAATTGGTGACTATCAAAGGTGATGTCGGCCGCATGAACGTGGTCTTTAAGTTCTACCTGCTGACCTGGTTGTTCTTCAGCGTCGCCGTGGGCGCCATTCTGGTCTGGCTCTGGCCGATGATCTGGTCTTCCCGGCGGCGCTATCTGTGGTTGGGCGCCTTGGGCCTGCTGGTCCTGGCGGCATTGACCTATCCGCTCATCGGCGGGGCGGCCAAGGCCGGCGATCGCTGGCCCGATATTGTCGATCCGCCTAAGGGGTTGGACGGCATGGCCTTCATGCTGGGCGACGCTCCCGGCGGCGAAGGGAGCGAGACGACGGTCATCTATCGTGAAAATGACATCCCCTTACGCCTGGGCCAGGATCATGCGGCCATGCGCTGGCTGCAGGAGAACGTTACCGGCACGCCGACCCTGGTCGAAGGCCATACCTCGGAGTATCGCTGGGGATCACGTTTCGCCAATTACACCGGCTTGCCGACTATCGTCGGCTGGAGCTGGCACTTGCGCCAGCACAACGCTGTCTTGCCCGGATCGGTAGTTGAAAAGCGCATTGAAGCGTTGAATAGTTTCTACGATACGACTGACGACGAGGAGGCCCGCCGCTTCCTTGATCGTTACCAGGCTGATTTTATAATCGTCGGCGATCTGGAACGGGCCCGCTATGCGCCAGATGGCCTGCAGAAATTCGATCGCCTGGTGGCCGATGGCGACCTGGCGATCATCTATCCGGAGAGCGGCGTCGCTGGAGATGTGACTATTTACGCCGTGCAACGACACGCAGCGATAAGCGATGGATAACCAATCTGGAGACAAAGCGCCACGGCCGTCCGGCCGCGAGTCACAGCTGCTGCCGGCGATATTGGCTGTCGCCCTTGCCGTCGCTTCTCAATTAACCGTGCAAGATGGCCGCACGCTGCTGGGTTTGGTCGGCTATTTAGCCGCCGCCTGGCTGTTCGTTGTCAGTGTGCGAGCCTTTTTCAGCAGGCCAGCTCTTGACGAGCCAGCTCACGACGAAGCGGCGCCGGCCGAGGCGGCAGGTGAAACGGCCGAGGCAGTAGACGGCGTGGGTAAGCTGAGATACCTGCGACGTCATTGGCGCCTGGTAACCATCGCCGAGATCTTTGCCGGCGATATTCCGCCGGCCCGAGTACGTACGCTCGAAGAGAGTGAGGCGGCCGCGGATGAGCCGGGCGACAGCCTTCCTGCCGCGCCGCCAGTTGTGACGGCCAAAATCGAGAGCTGGACGGCCGCTGATGCTGCCACTTCCATCCCCAAAGCGGTCAAAGTAACAGCGCAGGGTGACGTTCTTGTTCTGGACACCGGCCTGGAACAAGTACAGCGTTTTGATAAACAAGGTAACTTGCTGGCAACTTATGCGCTCTCCGGGTTTGCCGATGTGGATGTCCTCGATCTGGATGTTTCACCTGATGGCAATACGTTGTATATCGTCGACGCGGCCAGCCGCCGCCTGAGGGTCATCTCCTTGGTAGAAAAGGATTCGAAGGAATGAAAGCAGATGAGCGCTGAACCGCGGCTGGCTGAAGAGGCCAAGACGCTGCTGAGGCTGGCCGAAGGAAAACGGCTATATGCCGGGCTGATCTTGCTGGTGTTGGCTCTGGCCAGCAGCGTGGCCGCTTTGCTGCTGTTTCCCCAGGACATCCAAACCAGCGCTTCCTGGGCGCTGCACGCCGCCAGCATCATTCTATTCGCCGTCGCCATACCCTTGCTGTTCCGCGGACCTGAGGAAGCCACGGCAGTCGAGCCGCTGAATCTGCTGGTGATCATCTTTGGCCTGAACATCCTGCTCGTGGCTGTCTTCATGCGTTTCTACAACTTTGCCGATCTGCCTTTCGGGACCTGGTATGACGAAGCCGATATCGGCCTGCGGGCGCAACAGATCCTGCTGGACTCAAGCTACCGGCCGGTATATCTGCGCACCCATGCCCTGGCCTACACCTTTCCGGCCTTGATTGCCCTTTCCTTCAAGCTATTTGGAGTGAGTACGCTGTCCATTCGCGCGGTGACCGCCCTTTTCGGAATCGGCTCCGTGATCGTGGCCTTCTTCCTCGGCCGTGAAATCTATGGGAACCGTTTCGGCTTGCTGCTCGCTTTCTTCTTCGCCGTGGCTCGCTGGCCAATCACCTTCGATCGCCTGGGGATGGCCACCAGCAGCTCACCTTTCTTTATTCTGTTGGTCCTGCTGTTCCTGTTTCGCGGCCGTCGAACCCACTCGACGCGATATTTCGCCTGGGCGGGTCTGGCCGCAGGCATTGGTCTGGGCTTTCACAGTTCCTTGCGTCTCTTCCCATTGGTTGTGTTGGTTTTTCTGGCTTATTGGACGGCCGATGTCCGTGGGCGACCGCTTCTCAATCAACTGCGCAGCCATGATGGGCAGCGTAGTTGGCGGTTCGTTTGGGGGGTGAACCTGGCCGCGCTGGTCGTGGGTGCCGTCCTGGCAGCCGCGCCGCTGGTGCAGTTCGCTGTCCGCCAGCCGGACGACTTTTGGAATCGCTCCCGCCAGGTTTCGATCCTTCAACACCGTGACGAGCCGAGTTTGGCGCGGGCCATCGCCTCCAACACGGTCAAGAACGCCCTGATGTTCAACTATGAGGGTGATAGCAACGGCCGGCACAATCTGCCAGGCGAACCCATGCTCGATCCGGTGACTGGGGCCCTCTTTGTCCTGGGTTTGGCCCTGGCCCTAAGCCGTTTTCGCCAGCCGGCGGAGATGCTTTTTGTGGTCGTATTCCTGGTAGGTTTGGCGGCGGCGATCCTCACCGTTGATTATGAAGCCCCACAGGCCCAGCGCGCCGTGGGGGCCATGGTTGCTGTTTTCTTTTTTACCGCCCTGGCTGCCGAAGCGTATTGGCGGGTTCTGGATCGCGCCAGATCACCGTTTTGGGTCCGATCCATAGGTATTGTCTTGCTGCTGTTGGCCGGCGCGGCCATCGTCTACGCCAATTCCAACACCTACTTTGTACGCCAGGCCAATAACAGTTCTGTCTGGCAAGATCACGCGGCTATCGAGACAATCACAGCGCGCGAGATGGCTGATTTGGGGGCCGAGGGGATGAAGCTTTACATTTCTATGTTCATGCAAGGCCACCCGGTCATCCGCTTCCTCGCTCCCGGCCAGGAAGCGGATGTTCTCGTACCACCCGACATATTGCCTCTGCGCGAGCCGGGCGACCGGCCGGTGGCCGTTCTGCTCGACGTGCAGCAGGCCTGGATTGCCGCAGAAATCGATCGCTTTTACCCCAATGCGCAGATGACGATAGCATCGAATCCGGACGGCGTTCCCATGCAGTACACGGTGGTCGTCCCGCCGGAAGACATTCGCCAGGTGCAAGGCCTGGAGGCGCGCTACTGGTCAGAATTGAAGCCGGAGGGAGCGCCGGAGATCAGTCGTATCGAAGGTGAGGTCAACGCCTTCTGGCCAGCCGAGGCGCCCCTGGAGGAACCCTTTGTGGCTGAGTGGGAGGGCGTCTTGTATGCTCCGCAGTTCGGCCAATACGAGCTGCTGTTGCAGTCGCCTGGCGCAGCCAGCCTGTGGCTGGACGGCGAAGCGCTGATAGAAAGCGAATCAGGGGGTGAACAGCGCCTGTCTAAAACCCTGGCCCAGGGTAATCATGCGCTGCGAATCGAGGCTAAAAGCGATGAGGGGTTGCTGCGGCTGGCCTGGCGCCAACCACAAGGGGGCGAGACGCAGACAATACCGTCCTGGGCTCTCTATCATGCACCGCAAGTGGCCAGCCAGGGCCTGCTGGGCGAATTCTACGAGGGCGGCAACTGGGGAACGGCACCGGTCTTACAGCGCATTGATCCCTCGATAGACACATACTTCCATATGATCCCTTTGGCACGGCCGTATAGCGTGGTCTGGAGGGGCGAAATAGAGATCCCCCAGGATGGTCAATACGCCTTCGGCCTGGAAGTTAACGGCCAGGCCCAACTTTTCATCGACGGGCAGTTGGTCGTGGATGCTTCCCAGCCGACCAATTACCTGGAGGGCAACCTTAATCTAGAGGCAGGCCGCTACGACTTGTTCTTGCCCTTCCTGGACAATGTGAATGGCTCGCGACTGCGCCTCTACTGGACGCAGCCCGGTCAGGGGCGCCAAATTATCCCCAGCGAAGCGCTTATTCCGGGCCATGCGCCTGAATAAACCATCAAAGATCGCGCAGATTGCACAGATTTTTTGAACTCCTTCAGAATTATTAAACTATTCCACTCGCCACTCGCCACTCCTACTCGCCACTTCGAGGACGATGCGGCGCGCTTGGTCGATTTCCTCCTGGATGATAGTGTGGCCCATGTTAGGGTAAATCTTTTTGGTGACGGCGGCGCCGAGGTTGGTGAAGGTTTCGGCCGTTTCTTCTACACGCTCTAGCGGAATGTGGAAGTCGACGTCGCTGCAGCCTATGAAAACGGGCGTACCCGCTAAAGATCCGCTGTAATCGCGCGGGGTGCCGGGCGGGCCTATGAGACCACCGCTGAAGGCGAGCAGTGCCCCGTAGCGTTGGGCGTTGCGAGCTACGAATTCGCAGGAGAGACAAGCGCCCTGGGAAAAGCCGCCAATGATGATCTTCTGCGCGGGAATGTCGGCGTTTTCTACTTGGGCTACAAGATCGGCGACAACCTGCAAGGCAGAGGATAGGCCGGGTTCGTTTTGGGTAATGGGGGCCAGGAAGCTAAAGGGGTACCATGTGCTGTTGGCGGCCTGGGGGGCGAGGTAGGCGATATCGGGATGGGGCAGCAGGGCGCTTAATTCGAGAATATCATAGGCTGTTGCGCCACGGCCGTGGATAAGAATCATGGCCGCACGAGCTTCGTGCAGAGGTTTACCGGCGGTAAGGAGTTCCTGGTTCTGGTGGGGTCCATTCATTTTGTTCAGCTCAGGCATCAAAGATCACACAGATTGCGCAGATTGATTGAAAAAGAGCAAGGGTGGTTTGGTCAGGAGGCCTGGTCGCAACCTAATGCCGTTTTCAGTCATTGTTTTTGTCCTCGATGGTCGGTTTGAGGGTGATTGGGGGCAAGCGGCGTTCGATGTCGTGGCGCTGTGCTTCCAACCAGGGAGGTAATTTGAGGTGCGTGCCCAGCTCAGCGACGGCTTCGTCATAGCTGAAGCCAGGGGCATCGGTGGCGATCTCAAAGAGCACGCCGCTGGGAGCGCGAAAGTAGATGGAATGGAAATATTGGCGATCCATGACGGGAGAGACATGGTAGCCGTCTTGTCGCAGGGCTTGTAGATACTGGGCTTGCTCCTCATCATCGGTGGTACGGAAGGCGATGTGGTGCACGGAGCCAGATCCCAGGCTGCCATAGGGCAAACCGGGACGTTCGAGCAGGTCAATCGTCAGCCCGATATCGTCAGATGCAGCCTGGAAACGGAAGCGATTGCCTTCTTGGCCAGCGGAGGTGAAGCCCAATGAGCGGGTCAATAGTTCGGCCGTGCCTTGCGCTTCGGCTACCCAGAGGGTAGCGCCAAAGAAGCCGCGCAGCATATGTTCGGCAGGAATAGGACCGTCTTGCCAGGGGCGGAATGTGGCACGGCCGTCGTGGGCGACCAGTTCCACGATCATGCCCTCAGGGTCTTGGAAAGGGATGACCTCAGCGCCAAAGCGGGTTTCTGTTTCGCCGGCGATCACGCCCTGTTCGGAGAGGCGCTGTCGCCAGTAATCTACCGAGGCGGTGCCAACGGTATAAGCGGTGGCAGCCACTTCGCCATTGCCGCGACGGCCGCGGGCCATGTGCCGCCAGGGGAAGAAAGTGAGGATGGTGCCCGGTGTGCCAATCTCGTCACCAAAATAGAAATGATAGGTGCCGGGATCGTCAAAGTTGACAGTTTTCTTAACCAATCGCTGCCCCAGCAGGTTGTGATAAAAATCTACATTGGCCTGGGGATCGCCGGCGACGGCCGTTATGTGGTGCATACCTTGAATGGGTTTCATAGTTGGGTAGTCCTGTAGTCAGATAGTCTTGTAATCCTATAGTCAATAGTCAGTTAGTCAAGTTACTCACCACTCGCCTCTCACCACTCGCCACTCGCCTCTCGCCACTCCTTACTCACCTCTTGCTTTCCTTTCAAATTCGGCGGCGGCTTTATCAGTGAGGGGATTGTCTAGCAGTTCCTCTACCAGGTGGGGGAGGAGGGTGAAAGTATCGACGCCTTGTCGGGCGAGGGTGGTCAGGTGGGGTAGCTGGCGGATACTGGCCACGAGCAGGCGCGTGGGACTGGCCAGGCGGGTGATCATCTCTTGCATGGCCAGGACTTCGTCAAGGCCGTCTAGCCCGGCATCGCTCATGCGCCCCATGTAAGGCGCAGCATAGGCTGCGCCTAAGGCGATGACCGGCAGCAGTTGCACAGCCGAGTGAACGGCGGTCAGGGTGACTTTGGCTCCTTCTTCGATAAGCTGACGCGCGCACAGAATACCGGCGTGGGTGATGGGCACTTTGACGCTGACGCGCGGATCGATGGCGGCCAGGTCACGTCCGACAGCGAGCATGGACATGGTTTCTGCACCCCACACTTGCAAGTGAATTTCCTGCGCGCCGAGATCAAAGGCGGCATGGGCCAGCCTGGCCAGATTGGGCACGGTACTGGGGATGCCAAGCTGGGCGAGCAGCTTAGGGTTGGTGGTGACGCCGTAGAATATCCCGCAGGGCAAGAGGCGCTGCCAGGTGTCTTGCTGCGGGCTGTCGAGAAACAGGCGTAAATTTGAGGAGGAATCAAGCATGTGCAGTCTCCATCTCTTGCTTATAGGGTGGATTTGCGCCCTGGCGAGAGCAATTTATAGCTGCGGCGCGGCCGGCATAGGCGAGGCACGCTTGTAATTCGGCCGTGGTCATGTGGCGGAGCTTTTCTTTGCGATAGAGCAGGTCTTCTTGCTCTAGATAAGCAAGGGCAGCGGCCAGGAATGTGTCTCCAGCGCCAACGGTATCGGCCACTTGCACCTGGGGCGCCTCTGATACGGCCGTCACGCCCAGGGCGGTCTTGCCCAGCGCGCCTTCCGCACCCTTGGTGATGATGCAGAGGCTGAGGCCTCGCTCGAACCAGGAATCCATAACGGGCTCTAACTGCTGTCCGGGGTAGATAAAGTCAAAATCCACCAGGCTGAGGCGTACGATGTCGACCAGGCCCAGCCAACGCTCAAAACGGCGCCGGTATGCTTCGCTGTCGTCGATGAGCCCTGGGCGTACATTGGGATCAAGGGAGATAGTGCGCTGCCCGCTTTCACGCCGCATGAGGGTTTCCAGCGCCGTTGCGCCTGGTTCCATCACCAGCGATATGGATCCGAAGTGCAGCGCTCTTATCTCTGGCGAAAGTCGGGGCAGCATTTCGGCCGTCAGGTTGCGATCGGCCGCGTCATTGGCATAGAACATGTACCTGGGTTCCTCTCCTGCAGCGCCGGGCAAGCTGACAAAGGCCAACGTTGTAGGGTCGTCACTGCGCGGGCAGAGGCTAGCATCTACCTCGTTTTCTGCCAAATAGTCGAGCAGCAGATCGCCGAAGTAGTCGGTGGACAGGCGGCAGAAAAAGCCTGCCGGCGCTTGCAGTCTTCCCAGGCCTACGGCGATGTTGTAGACCGATCCGCCTGGGCAGGGAGAGTAGGCTCGTACCTGCGGCAACGGTACAAAGTCAATTAATGCTTCTCCACAACAAAGTATCATGTCATGTTTCCTTTCGTCTCTTGCATGGGATTTGGGATTAGGGCGGGTTTGAAAACACGCCCGTACAATCTTTTGCTCTCGTCCAGGCATCTGCCCGTTCTCAGAATTGTAAAGCGGGCCTGCTTAGCCGTCCAATTCTTTGCTAATTTGTTATTTCTTCAAGCATGGGTGCCGCGATAGCGCGTTTTTGCTTGGCCGCAGCTATGGCGAATAGGAAACCTTGCTTGTCAATAGCAGTTAATGCCCAATTTTACAAATGTCATGTTAGGCGCTGATAAATGTCATGACCGCCTGATAGCAGCCTGACGATAGGACCTGATCGTAATAGAATGGGTAAAAAGGAACGATTTACTAAAGGGTATGTTCCATTTCAGTTAAAAACAGAGTAGGAAGCATTCTCAAATGCCACCGGGCAGCATTTGAGGATGCCTACTACTCCAACACATTTGAATCGTACCCTTTACCAAATCGTTCCATATTAGTAAGGGGACGAAATGCGATATCAGGTGAAGGCAAAACAAGAGAATAGCAAAATGTGCCTGGTTTGTGGGTTGAAGAACCAGTTTGGTCTGCGCTCTGCTTTTTATGAGTTGGATAATGATGAACTATTGGCGCTGTTCACACCTATGGAGGAACATCAGAGTTACCCCGGCCGGCTGCACGGCGGCATTGCTACCGCGATTCTTGATGAGACGATTGGCCGGGCGATTATGATCTGGCATGAAGATTTGTGGGGGGTAACTATCAGTTTCAGCACCCGCTTTAGACAACCGGTGCCGCTTGACGAGGAGCTGCGCGTTGTCGGCCGTGTTACAAAGGATGCGCGCAGGTATTTTGAAGGGACGGGGGAGATTCTGCTCGCGGACGGCAGTGTGGCTGTTGAAGGGCAAGGCAAGTTCCTGAAATTGCCGCTGAATAAGATCGCGGACTTTGATTTTGACGAGCAGGAATGGCGAGTGGTTCCTGCGGAGAGTGATCCCGAGGTTGTTGATTTTTAGCTAACAGCTATTTAGCGAGTACGCTACCAGGCACGATAGGTTATAATTCTTAGGGAAGGTGTCTCTGATTTTGACAACCCGGTTTAGCAATCTGGCGACAGTGAAGGAGAGGTGATGTATGTCCTTAAGAATAGTTGTAGGTACCCAGTGGGGTGACGAGGGGAAAGGCCGGGTAACAGACATATTGGCCGCTTCTGCTGATATCGTCGCCCGATTCTGTGGCGGTGATAATGCAGGCCATACAGTTGTAACTGATAAAGGTATCATCAAGCTGCATCTCGTCCCTGTGGGCATTGCCCATGAGCATGTTACCAGTTATATCAGCCGTGGCGTTGTCGTTAACCCTTCAGTATTGCTAGACGAAATGGAAAGCCACAGGGAATCCGGGTATGAAGTCAATCCAACCCGTCTGAAGATAAGCAGCCGCGCGCATATGGTCACGCCTGCGCACATTGCCCTGGACGCAGCGCAAGAACAAGCCCGGGGATCAAAAGCGATCGGCACCACCTTGCGCGGTATTGGCCCTGCTTTTGTCGATAGGACAAGTAGAAAGGGCCTCACCATTGGCATACTTGCCTCTCCCCGCAAAACAGAAGAGGCCCTGGAAAGCCATCTGATTGAGAAAAATGAAGAACTTCGATTGAAATATGGTGCACCGGAATTAGATGTAGCGTCAATTGTTGCAGATTATTTGTCTTTTTCGCCGCGTATAGCTCCATTCTTGGTTGATGATTCAGATTTCATCGCTGATGTGCTTGCCCAAAAGCGCACGATCCTTGCCGAGGGAACGCAGGGCATGATGCTAGACCTTGATCACGGCTCCTGTCCCTTTGTAACCAGCGCCAATACAACCGCGCCTGCGGCCCTTGTTAGTTTAGGGCTAGGTCCCAAAGAAGTTGAATCTGTTATCGGCGTTGCCAAATCATTTACATCCCGTGTAGGGGAAGGACCATTCCCAACAGAATTATCCGGCGCACTGGCGTTGCGCTTGCGTGGTACGGGACGCAATCAATGGGATGAGTTTGGGGTTACTACCGGACGCGCTCGCCGGGTGGGGTGGTTGGACTTGGAAATCCTGAGGTATGCGGCCCGGGTAAACGGCCTTGACTATCTTGCATTGACAAAATTGGATATCCTGAGCGGTCTTGAGGAGATTCCAGTGTGTGTTGCTTATGAAATCAACGGCGAGCAGATTAGGGGCGTCCCTTCCGAACCCTTACTTCTCTATCAATGTAAACCGGTATATAAAGTCTTGCCCGGCTGGAGTACAGACATTACTGGCGTAAGGAAACCGAGCGACCTGCCACAAAATGCCCGGCGCTACGTGGAATTCGTCGAGGATCAAACCAAGATCCCAGTTATGCTCGCCACCGTAGGCCCTCACAGAGAGCAGAATGTTTGGTTCATAAACGGATAAAAGATGGCCTTGGATTTTGAAACTTACCAATCTCCCTTTACCTGGCGCTATGGTAGTCTCCAAATACGCACCATTTGGAGCGAGGTTAACAAGCGCCGTTTGTGGCGCCGTTTGTGGCTGGCTTTGGCGGAAGTTCAGGCTGAGTTCGGGCTGGTACAGCAAGAGCAGGTAGACAACCTGCGAACCCACGTAGATGAGATCGATATCCCTCGCGCCCTGGAGATCGAGGCCGAAATTCACCACGACCTGATGGCAGAGCTCAAGGTGTTCGCCGAGCAGGCCCGCCTGGGTGGTGGCATCTTGCATTTGGGCGCCACAACTGCAGACATCACGGACAATGCTGATGTGCTGCGTTTGCGCCAGTCGCTGGATTTGCTTTTGGCCGGGCTTCGTAGCCTGCTTCTGGCCTTTTCTGATCAGATCGATGCCTGGGCAGATATGCCTCTGATGGCTTTCACGCACATCCAGCCCGCTGAACCTTCCACCTTAGGTTACCGCCTGGCGCAGTACGCTCAGGATCTATTGCAAGATTACCGCAGCTTATCTAGTCGGCGAGCAGCACTGCGCGGCAAAGGCTTTAAAGGGGCTGTGGGTACCGGGGCCTCTTATGCCGAGCTACTGGGTACGGAGAATCTTTCTCGTTTCGAGAGTCGCCTGTCCGCGAAACTAGATTTAGAGTTTTATCCCGTAACCACCCAGATTTACCCGCGCAAACAAGATTATCAGCTGATCAGCGCCCTGGCAGGTGTGGGCGGTTCGCTATACAAATTCGCTTTTGACCTGCGCTTAATGCAATCATCCCCTGTGGGTGAAATAGGCGAACCTTTTGGCAAAAAGCAGGTCGGTTCTTCGGCCATGCCGTTCAAACAGAACCCTGTCCATGCAGAGAAAATCAACTCACTCGGACGCGCCTTGGCGCAAATGCCGCGTCTGGCATGGGATAATGCTGCCCACTCGCTTCTCGAACGAACCTTGGACGACTCCGCAAACCGCCGGTCACTATTGCCCGAAGCCTGCTTAATCACGGATGAACTTTTACGTACAGCTGCGCGCATAGTGGAAGGCTTGCGGGTGAACGAGGATGGGCTAAAGCGCAACCTGGCCAGATATGCTCCTTTTGCCGCTGTCGAGCGGGTCCTTATGGCACTTGGCAAGTGCGGAGCTGATCGCCAAGTGATGCATAATCATCTTCGCCAACTCGCTATGGAAGCATGGGGTAAAGTCCAGGCGGGTCAACCTAATCCCTTGCCCGATCAGATTGCCAATGACACGGTGCTGCTTGGGTACTTGTCTGAGACATCATTACAGGCCTTGATGGATGTTCAGGGCTATCTGGGTGATGCTCCCCAGCGCGCCCGCGCCTTTGCCAAGCAGATCCGTAGTGAGCTGTTAAGCGACTACTGAACAGGAAACAAATTTTGGCCTCGTACCATTTTCATCCGTGGCAACCGGCGTGGGTGCCAGGCAAAGCGGGTAAATCCGCCTTGCCTGGCACCCTCTGGGATGAATTAGTTGCAGTAGTGGCTTGGATCCGTATCGCTTACCGAAGCTGATACATCACCTACGGTCACCGTGGCCGTGACCTTACCTACATTCATGTAGCAGGATATAAGGAAGTCAATGGCTTCGACATCCAACAGACCTGGCAGCGAACCCAACGACACATTGTTGCCATTCTCCAAAGTCTGAATGTAAAAGAGGTCGTTTGTATCGTCCGTGGCCGCCATCGTGTCCGACAGGGGATCCCAGGCCAAGCCTTCTGTCTTGAGGGAAAGGCCGATGCCGGTCAGGCCGCCAAGCTGGTTGTTGTCGACCACTGATATAACCTGGGCCGTCTGTTGATCTACCAGGTACAGCCGGTCCGTCCAGTTGTCACTGACATATAGGTTGCCATTACGGTCAAACTCAAGCGCCTCGCCATCCTCGGTAATAACTCCCAGGGTATCGTTCCTCATCTCTCCCAGGTCTGCGATGAGCGAGGCATCTACCTTGGAGACGAGCAGAAGCTTGTCCGGCGCAGGGCCATCAGTCACACGATAGAGCGCATAAAGCTTTCCTGTCGTCGGATCAAAGGACATACCGCTGATGTTATCGTCCACGCTTGCAGTAATGTCGAATCCAGGAATGGGAATCGAACCGATGACCTGGACAGTGTTATCACCTACCGGCTGAACATTATCTAGATCGAATTTCATCAGAACGGGCGCTTTGAGTAGAGGCAATCCGCCACCTGGATCCAGGTTTTTATTGTAAGCCATGTAGGCTACATTGTCGTTGTCGATACTGAAGGATCCGATATGCTTGCCAACATCCTGCGTCACACCATCCAGATTGGTATATCGCAGCGGACCGTAGATAGTCAACCCGGCAGCGGCCGCACCGCTTCCTATCTTGTTATAGTCATCGACGGAGAAAATCGCATTCTGCTGTTCGTCCACACCCCACAGCGTTGGTACAGGGTCAGGTTCTGGCAAGCCGACGTCTGCTGCTGTGCCTGTGGCTTTATAGAGCCAGATCTCTCCGGGATCCAGGGTATCATCGTCGTTCCCGTGAATGACTGAGTCAAATACAGGTACGACACCCCGGCTGTCCATGACTACCACGTCTTCTTTGGCGAAGGGCACGTTGCCGCTGTTTGTCACCTCATAAGTCCATGTCACTGGCTGCCCGATCGGGATCTGGGGCACACCGGGCAAGATGGGCCGGTTGGCATCTTGGCCATTGGTGTATTTAATGATGCCGATACCCGGTACGGGAGTCGTGAAACCAAAGTCGACAGTCATGTTCTCGTTGGCGTCCGGCTGGCTGCTGGCGCATAGGCTGCGACTGGGCTCGTTGGTGGGTTCAGCACCAACTGTCAGGTTGATAACCGTTGAACTGATGCCGCCGTTGACGGGTGTGTTCTGGCCATTCTCATCCACGTTATCGTCATCTGGCGTGTCGCCCCCTTGCGGCGAAGAGGAGGTGAGGTTGTGCAGCGCGCTGCCCTCAGCGAACTGGCTGGCGGGGATGTGGATGATGTAATCGCCTGGTTGAAGGTCGTCGAACAGGTAACAGCCTTCGGCACCCGCTTCGGCACGCGTTGTTGTGGTTTTCAACGGCGTGCCGCTCACACCAGTGCCGGGATACAGCTGCACTTCGACTTCGCCGATGCCCATCTCATCGCCGTTGACGATACCGTCATCGGCGACGCCGCCGTCACCCTTACCGTCGTCAAGCCACACGCGGTTACCGACGGCCACATGGGCGACGAATCCAAAGTCGAGCGTGTGATTGTTGTGACCCGGTCCGGTGGTGTCAAACATGATCTCCGCATTCTGGCCGCTGGTAATGGCGTCGGAATCCCGCAGATCGGTCTTGTTATTGTTGTCTGTGTGGCCATCAGCGTTGGGCTTCGTCAGCACGTAATTGTTATCGGCAATGGCCGGCTGCGAGAGGTCAATGCGCAGCTTGTACCCAGTTGTATTGGGCTGCAAGTCCACACCGTAAACGGCAAAGTCGCCGCTGAGCGGGCCGGATGAGGCATTAGAGAAGTAGTAATTGCCTCCGGCGTCGGTCACGGCCGTGGCCAACAACGTCGTCATATCCGGCGCATAGAGCTTAACGCTGACTCCCGCAAGGGGTTGCTCACCGGGGTCTTGAATGCCGTTCTTATCGGCATCAAACCAGACCCGGTCGCCTATCTCCAGCGGCGCTGGATCACAAAAGACTTCAAGGTCACCCAAACCGTTGTTCTTACCTTGGAGAAAAGCGGTTTCGTCAATAGGACCTAGGGGCAGGCTGGGTGGGGGATCGCCAGCGAAAACACGATACGAACGAGATCGGGTGCCATCCTGCGCCGAAAGCCAGATAATCCCACCGTCAAAGTAGTTCGCTTCATCCTCTATAGGCACAGGATTAAACGCAGTAGTGAGCGCGTCCCCCTGTCCCGGTATATTGGTCAACCCACCCTGGGCTACTTCACTGTGTCGGGGGCGGTTATCGTTGACTACGGCGAAGGATTCGTCGAAGAAATACTCGCCGTTGCCAGGACCATTGCCGTTATTGGCGCCATCCGTAGGAGGCAGATTGCCGACGGATGCGTTATTCTCCAGCTTCCAACGACCCGGGCGATCCGGATCAGGCGCTGCCGACAGGATGTCACCAGCCCCAACGGTCAGATACTGGTTATTGGGGCCGCTCATCGCGGGAGGGAAACCAATCGGATCCCCGTTGGCGCGGCGCGGGTCACCGGCGCCGTTACCAATCAAATCACCGTTACGATCGCGCAGGCCAATGATCATGTACCCGTTGGCAAATTCAATATCGGTCAACAGCGGCTGGGGGTAAATGGTCCAACGTCGCCCTTGATTACTGCTGGTATCCGTATCACTCTTTGCCAGCAGTTGGCCAAATTCGCCTACCCATGGGTTCCAATCAGCATCTGAATTGCCTTGCTGAACGCCACATTCAGGCGCTCCTGGAACACGATCGGCGCAGGCGCGCGTGTAGTTGAGTGGGAAGTCGAGTACTGGCTGTGGGTTGAAGTTGCTGCCATCAAAGGAATAGACATAGGCGTGCATGTCACCTGCTTGCTGTGTGCTCTGCGCGGTGCAGACGATGCCGGCATAGAGCACCCCGTCCTGAATACCCAGGGCGAACGGCCGTGTATCCGCTAGCGCACAGCCGGGCAAGGTGGGCATCGTGAAGCGGTCGATGTCGCCTGATGAGAAACCTGGTGATGCTTCGTTGCGCACCGGTATGCGGTAGAGCATGCGATCGGCCAGATTGACCGTATAGAGATGCTTTTCGTCTTCCGTTATTTCGACGTCGCCCAGGGAAATCTTGCTCACTTCGTCAAACGAGGGATCGTGGAAATAAAAATTGAGTATTTGGGAAACGTCGCTCATACCACTGCTGTCGTGGGGATCCGCGCCAGCCGTGTTAGCGCCGAAAATGGCATTCAAATCAGCATAGACGGTAACCTTATTAGCGGATCGATCGATACGGTAAATGGCTCCTGTTCCGTCTGGACCAAAACCCGTATGCCGCTTCATAAATGCGCCGGCGAACAACACATTCGCTGAACGCTGGAAAGCCAGGCCATTGGTCGGACCGATCTCCTGTGTATAAGCCTCGATGGGGTGGGGTTGGATGCCCGGCACCGCGTTATTGGCGTCATCGTATGGACTTTCACCTGGTGGCGTGAAGGTATCATCGAGCGCTGTGGAGCCGGCGCGGTTATGGAACGAGACCAAAGCCGGTAGTTCTTGGCGCTGATCGCCAAAGATATAACAGGCGCTGCCAAGTTCTGGATTCTGCTGGCAATAATCGGCCGGGTTGTTGAGGCCCACGTCAACATTGCTGGACGGTGCTGTGATGAAGGCAACGGTAGCATCCGTTGCCTTGCCGACCGCTCCCGGTTGCAGATAGTCGGGAATACTGGTGAATTCGAGCCTGTATTCCTTATTAGCGGGCAGGTACAGAGCGTACTGGCCATCTGCGCCGGTAATGGTGCTACCCGCTTTGAAGCCGCTGTCATTATAGGCTGAGACGATGATTCCGGGCACACCTGGTTCGCGGGCATCCCGCGCGCCGTTGGCATTGTAATCACGAAAAACGACGCCTTCAGCGCTATCTGCAGTGCCACCATCTAAGATAATGGGCATAAACAGATCAAGGCCCGTTTCTGCCAGGCTGCGAAGCTGAGCTTCATCCGCGGCCTGCAGGGTAAAATTCTGCCCACGGCCTAGGAGGGAAAATCCCAGCAGCAAGAGCAGAACGAGTGGGAGCAGAATGCCTGCGGCACCCAAACGTTGTATTGTGGCTTGTATCCAAGATTGAAGTTTGTGCATTTTGATCTCCTGTCAATTGTCAAACTGGCGAAAAACGCTTAAGACGAGATGTCATACTTGTTTTAGGGCTTTCCCAATCTCTGGCACAGGAAAGGCAAACAAGGACCGCATCAATACCATGCCACCCTTCATCACAGTTATACTGTTAGCAGCTTTCGTTTTTACTTACAATGGGGATACAGGGGCACAGGAAGTCGTTATGGGGGAGAATTGACAAAACGCCCGGGTTTGCGGGCGTTTTGTCAATGAGGGTGTCAGGCAAGCCGCATAGTTGTGCTACCTGGAACCCAGTACTATGTATTAGTTGCAGTAGTGGCTCGGGTCCGAATCGCTTACCTGAGCCGCCACACCATCTACCATCACCGTGGCCGTGACAGTGCCCACGTTCATATAGCAGGAAGATAAGAGGAAGTCGATCGCTTCGACATCCAACAAACCTGGCAGCGGTCCTAACGTGCTGTTGTTGCCATTTTCCAAGGTCTGAATGTAAAAGATGTCGTTCCTATCGTCCGTAGCAACCATGGTGTCTGTCAAGGGATCCCAGGCCAGGCCTTCTGTTTTCAGTTGGGGGCCAATATCGGTCAGGCCACCAAGCTCATTGTCGTCGACAACCGAGATGATCTGGGCTGTTTCCGGATCCACCTGAACCAATTGGTCTTCCCAGTGATCGCTGATGTACAAGTTGCCAAATCGGTCAAATTCGATCGCCTCGCCATCCTCAACGATGGCTCCCAGGGTGTCATTCCTCATCTCTCCCCGATCGGCGATGAGCGAGGCATCCTCCTTGGAGACGAGCAAAAGTCTATCAGGCGTCGGGCCATCCGTTACGCGATAAAGCGCATACAGATCGCCCGTCAGCGGATCAAAGGACATACCACTGATGTTGTCATCCACCGCAGAACTAATGTCGAATCCGGGAATGGGGATTGAACCAATGACCTCGGCAACGTTGTTCTGCACCGTCGAAGCATCATTCAGAGGAAAACGCAACATGACCGGGGCCTTCAGGGGCGGTAACCCGCCACCCTGAGCCAGGTCTTTGTTGTAGGCCACATAGGCTACATTATCAGTGTCGATGGTGAAGGAGCCGATATGCTTGCCGATATCCTTGGTCACGCCGTCCAGATCCGTGTAATACAGTGGACCGTAGATAGTCAACCCGGCCGCGGTCGCTCCGTCTGGAATCTTGGTATAGTCGTCGACGGAGAACAGCTCATTGCGTTGTTCGTCCACGCCCCATAGCTTTGGCATAGAGTTCGTCGACTGCGGTGGACCGACATCACCGGCAGTGCCCGTGGCCTCATACAGCCAAACCTCACCGGCGTCCAGGTTATCATCCCCGTTGCCAACCAACTCTGAATCAAAGAGTGGCGTTTCGCCCTTGCTGTCTGTCACCAACACATCCAATTTGGCGAAGGACACGTTGCCGGTATTCGTGATCTGATAGGTCCATGTTACCGGATCCCCAGGTGGGATCAGCGGCACGCCGGGCAAGGTAGGCTCTTTGGCGTCTTGGCCATTGGTGTATTTGGTGATGGCAATATCCGGGCGCGGTGTGAAACCAAAGTCGACGGTCATATTCTCGTTGGCGTCCGGCTGTGTGCTGGCGCATAGGCTGCGACTGGGCTCGTTAACGGGTTCAGCACCAACAGCCAGGTTGATGACCGTTGAACTGATGCCGCCGTTGTCGCGCGTGTTCTGGCCAT
>JAACFF010000356.1 GCA_009937635.1 Chloroflexota bacterium | reverse complement strand
CCAATAGTAAGTCTACTCTATAGCAGTTTCCCGGAAAATGACAGCAGTAAGGTTTATCTGAGAGGTGATGAATTATGCTAAATTTCTTAGTGTCGGTCCTATTTTTTATTATTGGTTTGGTGCTAGGCTTTTATCTGCTTCTGTTGGGCCGACGGAGAATGCTGGTGACAACTGCCATCATCTGCCTGGCCGCGACAGGTAGCCTTTTGGCCCTTATTTTTCTTGGGGATGGTAGTGGCTGGGCATTGACCGAAGGGCCTGATTGGCTTCTACTGGGGATCACTGTCGCTGCTGGCATTATTGGCGGCATCCTGGGATCGCGGCAAGAGCACGTCGCCGCAGCCGTTGTTGGTTTCGCCGCCGGCGGGTATATCGCCCTCTGGTTTTACGATATCGCCTTCTATCTCGTGGTCAATATCGCCCACTGGCCCGAACAGACTACCTTCTGGGTAGGTGTGGCCATTCTGATCATTGGCGGACTTATCGGGCTCTTTTTGACAAGGCGTTCCGAAGCGGTTGCATTGATCATGATTACCGTTTTTGTAGGCACCGATATAATTATCAAGGCCTTGGGCCTAAGTCCAGAAAAGAGTTTTACGGCCGTCATCACTATCAGCCTTGCCTTATTTGGATTGGTAGTCCAATACGCCCAGTACTTACGCGAAATAAAGGCAGATAGACCACAAATCGTTGCTGATAGCGAGACGCCAGTAACAGAATATTTCGACTTATAAGATATTAGTCGGGTAGTCTCAGTTTGTTATTCGTTGACTGGTGACTATTGGCTATTGTCGTCGATAAGCGGACCAATACTTTTGCGCATGAGGATCTCCGTGTGGCCGGGCAAGACTAAATCCGGCAGCTCGCCAATCACCTTGTATCCCAGCCGTTCGTAGAGATCCTGAGCTCGTGGATTAAATGAAGAGACGCAAATAAAGGCGTTTGGCGTTTCCGAAAAAATGCGTTTCTCCGCAAAGTGAATCAAGCGACGGCCGATCCCGCATGCTTGCCATCCTTTGAAAACACCTACAGAGTGAATAGTGCCCACAAAAGCACCTTGCATCACAATGACGATAAATCCAACCAACTGCCTTTGGACGACGGCCACAGAAATCTCCTTAGATGAATCCGCAAAGATGTCTAGAGAATCCTGGTAGCTGCGCTGCAAAGTCACCCATGGTTCCGAAGCGGCCATAAAACGCGCACACTGCCGCGCCTCTTTTAGCCCCAGCAGCGGCCTGATTTCTATTTTCTGTTCAACTTGTTCGCAGCGCATTGGGTGTGCAAGCTGACAGCTTACAGCCGTCAGCTATCAGCAATTTTTAACTAATGTACTCAACTGGCATTGTACCATATGACATCCAATAGCTGAAAGTTGCACGCTACAGTTTTCGGCATTCAAGAACAAGAGCTAATGGCTTGTTCCCAACATTGCGCAATCCAGGTTTTTGGCTTAGCAACTTCTCCGTGCCGTATACGTCTGAAGCCTCCCAGTTGAAAGCAGTTTTCGCCAACAGGCGTTCATAATCCTTCAATTTTCGAGGCACGATGGGAAGTCGCAATTGTTTGGCACCCGGCATGGTCAAGATCCCATCTTTATTTTTCTTGAGTTGATCCCTCCTATTCAAGCCTTCAATAAATGTAGGATGGGTCACGGTAATCAATAGCAGGCCATCTGGTCCCAATACACGATGACATTCGCCAAGCGCTCGCTTCATACCCCGGCTAGAAACTTCGTTAAATACCATTGTGGCTAAGATGAGGTCAAATCTTTCATCATCAAATGGAAACGGACCACGTACATCCAGCTCCAGGTATTCAGCATCGGCAATGTTGAAGTTTGATTCAGCAATTGAAAGCAATTTGCTGGACATATCCGAGATGACGACCCGTTCGGGATTTTGCCCGGCAGAATTCTGCAGGGCGAACTTCATGAAGTATCCATTTCCTGCCCCGAGTTCTAAGATAGCTTTCCCGGAAACGGCCGTCATTTTCTGCAGAAGAACATCATTCAGCACATGCTTCTTAAAGCTGCCACCTTGGTAGCCCGTGGCTTTGTGCCAATTCTTCGCAATTTGATCGTAATATGACATGGTTGCTTCATATCTTTGCATAATACATAAAAAGGTTATTTTATAGCTCCCCAGCAATAACAGAAGATAGCACCACCCATTATGCCAGGCAAAAAGTGAGATAGAGAAATGGTGCCTACCAACCCATGTGGCGGAAAACGGCGTGAGTTGTTACAGTTTCGATATGAACGAGATGAGTGATAAACAAACCATTGGCATTATCAATCCGGGCACCATGGGCATTTCCGTGGCAGCCACGATGCAAAATAGTGGTTTTGAGGTTATGTGGGCCGCAGATAGGCGCAGCGCGCAGAGTAAATCCCGAGCCACCCGGCATAACTTGATCGATGTAGGCACAACGGCCGAACTTTTCCGCCGAAGCGACATTATAGTCAGCGTTTGCCCACCCCATGCGGCTGAAGGTGTTGCCGATCGAGCGATCGCCGCCGGCTTCCATGGTCTCTTCCTGGATGCCAATGCCGTCGCACCACAGCGAGCAATCAGAATAGGCGACAAACTGGATGCGGCAGGAATCTCCTTCGTAGACGGCAGTATCGTCGGCGGGCCGGCATGGGAACCGGGAAAAACGTGGCTCTATTTGTCGGGAGCTGAAGCGGGAACGGCCGCTGCGTATTTCGCTGCCGGTCCTTTAGAAACAGAGGTATTGGGAGCAGAACTTGGCCAAGCTTCCGCATTGAAGGCCTGTTTCGCAGCCTACACGAAAGGCAGAACGGCTCTACTGAGCCTCATCCTGGCGGGGGCGGAATCGCTGGGCGTACGGCCGTCGCTGGAGCGCCAGTGGGAACGCTACTGGCCTGGCTTTGCCGCCGAAACCCGACAGCGCGTGCAGGGGGTGACGGCCAAGGCGTGGCGCTTTGAAGGAGAGATGCACGAAATCGCGGATACATTTGAGAGTGTGAATCTGCCAGGCGGCTTCCACGAGGCTGCAGCAGATATTTACGCTAGGATGGCCGGATTCAAGGACGCGGCGGAGCTGCCGGAATTGGATGAACTGTTGGAGGCCTTATTGTCCAGAGAAAATTGAATGGATTTCGCCAATAAGTGGCTTGCTGCAATACGGTCAGTTCTTCCAGGTATCGATAATTGATTCGTTTATGAATGCCGACGCGCGCCTCCTGGCCCGAAGCGTTAGCCGCCTGAGCAATGGCTTTGGCAAATCTTCACAGGACTTGCGGCGCCAGTTCATATGTAAGACCATGCAGTTTGGGTTCATCTGAAAGGTAGGTTGATGAAGGAGATCTAAGAGAACCCATGACCGTGGCACCCACACCGGAAACGGCCGAAATGGAAAATGAATACGCCCGTCTTTACCGCCTGGAGCAGCAGCGGGCCAAGGCGCTGGCGGCGATTAGCGACGCGGGACGGGAAATCGCCACTTCTCCTGATTTACAGCGAACGCTGCGCCTGGTGATCAACAAAGCAGCCGAAACGCTGCCCATGGATGCGGGGGTGCTCTTCCTTTTAGAAGAGCGGAGCCAGCGCTTCGAAGTAGCCGTAAGCCACAACCTCACCCCTGAGCGTGTTTCACGCATCAAATTCGCCTTTGACGAAGGCGTTCCCGGCTGGGTCGTGGCTCACTGCGAGCCGTTGATTATCGACGATGCCACAATAGATATACGTGTCCATCCGGCTGTCGTGGAGGAAGGCGTCTCTTCAGTTTTGGCCGTGCCCTTGATCACCCGCGGGCGAGTGATCGGCGTGCTCAATTTATTTTGCCAGACGGGAAGTCACGCCTTCGACGACGAGGCCCTCTTATTGGCCCGGGTCTATGCCGACCAGACGGCCGTTTTCATCGAAAATGCACGCCTGATGGATGAATTGCGCCACTCCGCCATGGAACTAGAAGCGCGTGTAGAGCAGCGCACGCGCCAGCTGGAAGAGAAACAAAAACAGGTCATTCGCGCCGAGAAAATGGCCGCGGTCGGCCGTCTGGCAGCATCAGTGGCTCATGAAGTGAATAACCCCTTGCAGGCCATCGCCTTACACCTGGAGTTGATCGCCGGCGATGGGCTTGAGCAAGCGGCGCAGACCAGCATAGCCCTGGTACAGCATGAACTGGATCGCATCGCCGGCATTGTGCAGCGCCTGTTAGAATTCCAGCGACCGAAACACGGCCGCGCGCAGCAGCAGGATTTATCCGCCCTGCTCCAAGATGTGCTAACCCTATCTCAGAAGCAGCTGCAGCGAGCCCAGATTGCGGTCTTTGAGCAGATCCCGGCGGACATGGATCCTATCCTGGCCATAGGCAATCAAATCGAGCAAGTGTTCCTCAACCTGATCCTCAATGCCATCGACGCCATGCCTGACGGTGGCGATCTGAGCATCGTGGCCAGGCAAAGCAACGGCCACATCAACATTAGTTTCACAGACAATGGCACAGGCATGGCCCCAGAAGTCGTCGACCAGCTATTTGAACCATTTTTCTCCACCAAGCACAGCGGCTCCGGGCTGGGCCTGGCTGTCAGTCATGAGATCGTGACCAATCACGGAGGCACGCTCAGCGCCAGCAATTTAGAAGGGCAAGGGGCGACCTTTATGGTGACTTTGCCTGTGGTTGGGGGATTTGGCGCAGGTTCGAAGAAAGTTGGGTAGTTAGGTAATTTGGTAGGTTGGTGGTTAGTGAGTAGGTGTTGATAATGGCTACACGAAATATGGAGAGGTTCTTATCGTCGACGATGAGCGAAACATTCGCCTGGGTTTGCGCTCAATTTTACTCAAGGATGGGCACGAAGTTGTGGACGTGGGTAGCGTCGAAGCGGCACTGGAGCGCCTGGCGACTTTCGCCTGTGAGACGGCCGTGGTCGATATTCGCATGCCAGGTATGTCGGGTGTAACGCTATTACATGAAATCCGCCAACGATGGCCCTTTGTCTCCGTTATTATGCTTACTGGACACGGCACGATGGAGACGGCGATCACGGCCGTGCAGGAAGGGGCTTTTAATTACCTGCTCAAGCCTGCCAAACCGGAAACAATACGGCAGACGGTCAATGAAGCGCTCATCGCCGCGCGCCGCAACCGGCAGGAGACGCAATTGCTGGATACCTTGCGCATGGGGCTGCAACAGCTGGAAACAGTGCCTGCATCCCCACCCTATGCCGCATCCGATCCTCTCGCCAGTAAACCCCCGGCAGTGCTGACCTTCGGCGAATTACAGATCGACCAGCGCGCGCACACCGTGAAAGTAGCAGAGGCTCCTGTAGCACTGACGCCGACCGAATACAAAGTGCTGCTGCACCTGGCGCAGCGAGCGGGAGAAGTGATCGACTATGTGACCCTGGTCAGACTGGCCCTCGAGTATGAGGCCGAACCGTGGGAGGCCAAAGAGTTAATCAAGCGCCATATATTTGCTATGCGAAAGAAATTGGAAGCTGATCCTTCTAACCCGCGTATAATCATCAATGTGCGTGGTGTTGGCTACCGGCTGAATAGGACATAAGGAGCACGCCTTGTGGCGTGCTCCTTATGGAATGAACCAGTTCCCATGCAGCAGGACGGTTCCCTATTTATTCGCCTTGAACTGCCTAAAAGTTAGCGGATGTACCTCGATCAGCCAGCAAATGCCAGGTAACTCGAGCCAACCCAGCCTACGAGACCGTTGGGCAAGCGCACTTTTACCCAGCCGCCGTGTCGATCAAGTACGATCACAACCTGCCCGCCAAAGGCCACGCCAATGATATTGTCGCCCATCTCCGGTTCGGAACGCACGTTGAGCGTTTGCGCATTGACTACAGTTGCCTTGTTTCCCGGCGCAGGCGTAGGCGACGGCTGGGGGGTAACAGGTATGCCAACTTGCAGCTCCGTAATCGTCAGCTTTACCAGCGCCGCCCCTTCATTCTCGTAATAATCGAGCTGCATAGGCACGCTGCCGCCTGGCAAGGCCATATCCGCACTGTAAGTCGCCGACTGATTGTCGCGCCACTTGTCGATCAGCAAATGGCCATTAACCCACAGCCGCACCCCATCATCAGTCAAAACAGTGAAGCGGTAAAGGCCCGTATTCAGCGCCGCGTCTCGTCGCCAACGTGCGGAAAACTGATCCGATTGGATTGAGGAGGCTGGCGAACCGAGCTTCCAATCGAAATTGATCTCGTTGCTCTCGCGCACCAGGGCCGGCTGGCCGGTGAGGGTCATATTGTTGAAGTATGCGCCTCGCCAGCGGTCCGTAGGCACGGGGGGCAAGCCGGCTATGGACGCCCAGGAGAATTTGGCCACGGCCTTGCCCCCCACCTCGTAGTACTCAACTTTGATCGCATGATCCCCGGCAGTGAGGACCATGTCCGAACTTGTGGAGTGCACCTGGCTGTCCGTCCAAGAGTCAATAATGAGGGTATCGTCCACCCACACCCGCATACCGTCATCCATTGTGGCCGTGAAGCGGTAAGTGCCGGTATTGAAATAGACGTTGCGCGTCCAGCGCGCGGAAAAGTCATCATTGTTGATCTCTGAGGAAGGGGAGCCGTCACCCCAATCATAATTGATCGCATCTTCATCCCGTTTTCTATCCGGATCGCCGGAAAGTTTGCGATTGTTCCAGTAGCGGGCGCGCCAACGGGAGTCGGCTGCGCCAATATGGGGCGGCGCCAGCAAGAAAGTGAGCAGAAGGGCAGACAACGATAACAGGAAAAAAATGGCAAACTGTCGTTTTTTCATATGTCACCTCACAGCACACCCATCATCCAGCCGTCGTCAATCGTTACGAGCATTATATCATTCTTACGGAACTTTGGGCGCCTACAGAGGGCAAACTGATCCGCAACCACACAGTTTCTGAACCGTTTCCGCAGATATCTCCGTTTGACATCATCAGAATATTATCAGATGAATTCGCTATAGCCTCACGCGAAGGCACAAAAAATACAGTTAACTCCCGGAGGGTAATTCTTATGAACACACTTTTTGGCATCTTGACAGTTGAACAATGGTTGGCCCTTTTACGTATCGCCATCGGTCTCTGGTGGCTGAAGAGCTTTTTCCACAAACCTTTACGCAAGTTTGTCTCCGGCCAGATGGTCGGTTGGACCTTGGCCCTGGCTGACAATCACCCCTCGGCCACATTCGGCCGTTTTATGAATAAGCTCGTCGGCTCAAGCCCAACCGTATTTCCCTATCTCATCCTTGCCGGGGAACTGGCCGTGGGCATCGGCCTCGTTTTTGGCTTCCTCACCCCCATCTCGCTCCTGGTGGCAATTTTCCTCAATCTCAACTATATTAGCCTGGCCGGCTTTAAGCCGAAAGATATTTCCGTCAACGCCGCTTACCAATGTGAGCAAGGCCAGAACTACACCATGATCGTCAGCGAGATCACCTTGCTGGCCACGATATCATGGGCAGTCTGGAGCGTTGACAGTTTGTTAGGTTGGTTTTAGAAAGCTGTCAGGGGTCAGGCCTGATACCTGACTCCTGAATACGAGGAGCACACTCAATGCCATCTCCTTTACGTCCTGAGCAATTGCGACGTTCCTTCGACGCGTCCAGCATGAAGTTTGAAACGACGGCCGAGTTATCACCGGCCACCAGCATCATTGGGCAGCCACGCGGGGTGAAAGCCATCGACTTCGGCCTCAATATGAAGAGCGACGGCTACAATATCTACGTATTGGGCGCGTCTGGCACTGGGCGGACGACGGCCATCCAGCAGTTTGTGGAAATCCGCGCCGCCGATGCTCCAGTACCCTCCGATTGGATCTATGTGCACAACTTTGTTGAGCCGGACAAGCCGCGGGCCATCGCCCTGCCTCCCGGCACAGGCTGTGCCTTGCGCGATTCGCTGCAACACCTGATCAGGCAACTGCGCGGCGAAATCGCGCGCGCTTTTGACAACCAGGCCTTTCGTGACGCGGTATTAGAAGTCCGGCACATCATGTCCGATAAGCGTGAAGCAATTTTCTTAAGCTTGCAGGTGAAAGCGCAGCAAGTCAACGCCATGCTCATAACCTCCCCCGAAGGTCTGCAAATCGTTCCAGCAAAAGATGGCAAGCCCTTGCAGCAGCAAGATTTTGCCGCCCTCAGCGCCGAGGAAAAGGCAGCCTGGAAAGAAACCAACCATGCCTTGCAGCACGAGCTCAACGAGGCCGTTTTCCAGGCGCGCAAGCTGGAAACCGAGGCCGAAGATGAATTATTGGAGCTAAAAAGACGCGTGGCCGGCAGCGTCGTCGATGTAGCCGTGGCCGAATTGCATGAACAGTACGGCCAATTTGAAGAGGTGCTGGCTTTCCTCAAAGAGGTGCATAAGGATATTCTGGACAACGTCGACATCTTCCGCACTGAGGAAGACGAAGAGGGCGCGCCGGAGCATCCGGAACGCTTTCGTCGCTACCGCGTTAATGTATTGGTCGACCACAAACAGAGCGAACATGCGCCTGTCATTGCGGAATTTAATCCCACCTTGCCCCGCCTGCTGGGCCGTGTGGAACACGAGGCGCGCCATGGCGGGGCCATCGTCACTGACTTCACCTTGATTCGCCCCGGCACCCTGCACGCCGCCAATGGCGGCTATCTTGTCCTGCGCGCGCGTGATGTTTTCACCGAACCTGGCGCTTGGGAAGCGCTCAAGCGCTCTTTAGTTGGCGCGGCCGTTCGTCCTGATGATCCCGCCACGCGTGGCGGTCGCGCGATCCGTACCCTCGATCCCGATCCCATACCGCTGGACATCAAGGTCGTGCTCATCGGACCGGCCAGCCTTTATTACCAGCTACACGCGGTAGACGAAGATTTCCGCACCACCTTTAAGGTCATGGCCGATTTCGACGAGCGCGTGGCCCGCACCGCCGAAAACGAAGCCGATTACGCCACCTTCATCGCCACGCGCGTGCAGGAAGAAGAACTGTTGCATTTGGAGCAAACGGCCGTTGGGCGCGTGATCGAATATGGCTCGCGGTTGGCCGGCACCCAGAACCGCTTGAGCACCCGTTTCGGCCACATCGCTGATTTGGTACGCGAAGCCAACTACTGGGCCAGGGTCGCCGGCCGCGACCGGGTCACCGTTGACGACGTAGAAACGGCCATCGACAACCGCGAATATTTGGGCAATCGCATCGAGACACGCATGCGTGAGAACCTGATGGAAGAGAAACAATTGGTGACCACACAGGGCGCAAAAGTGGGCCAGATCAATGGCCTGGCCGTCTCCCAGATCGGCGAACACGCTTTTGGCCACCCCTCCCGCGTCACCGCCCGTACCTACGTCGGTGAAGAAGGGGTCATTCAAATTGATCGCGAAGCGGAATTGGCCGGCAGCATTCACGACAAGGGGCTCTTCACCCTGATCGGCTATCTCGGCGGCCAATACGCTGGCGATCTGCCCTTGTCGCTCTCCGCCCAGATCACCTTTGAGCAGAATTACGGCGGCATCGACGGGGACAGCGCCTCCTCCACCGAACTTTACGCCCTCATCTCCAGCCTTTCCGAAATCGCCATAGACCAGGGCATCGCCGTCACCGGTTCCGTTAACCAGTTAGGCGAGATTCAAGCCATCGGCGGCGTCACTGAAAAAGTAGAAGGATGGTTTGCCGTCTGCAAAGAAAAAGGGCTCACCGGCAAGCAGGGCGTCATGATCCCCGCCTCCAACGTGCCCGATCTCATGCTTCGTGTGGCCGTCGTCGACGCCGTGCGCGAAGGCAAATTCCACCTCTGGGCCGTCAGCACCGTCGACGAAGGCCTGGAAGTAGTAACGGGACAGAAAGCAAAAGCCATCCACAAAGCAGCCAAGGCCCGCCTGACAGAGCTCGCCCAGACCTTGAAAGAGTTCAGCGGCGACTCGTAGGCGATCACGCAAAGAAGCTTATGGCTGACAGCTGACAGCTGTCAGCTATCGGATTAATCCAACTCAAACTCCCGCCGTTCCTCCGGCGTCAGCCAGGGGTTATAGCGCTGTGCCACACTATCTACCAACATCTCCGGAAGTATTCTTTGCGCAGCACCAGCACCCACCACACGGACAGATCTGGCTGCACGCATTCGCGCAATTGCGCGGCAAATTCATCCTGTTCGTCAGGCGCTAATTCGGTTCTTCGAAGATGGGTCCAATCTACAAAATTGCCTGCATTAAGCTCTCTCTAAGCACCAAGTAAATTTTTGCCGCCTGGCGGCGTCAATACCGTAGAATAACAGTGCAGGAGAAATCATTATGTCAACACAAGAAACAGAACTGAACAGCACAGCTGACGGCCGTAACTGGCTCGTCTTAGGCGGGGGGCTGGTCGTCTTACTGGCCGTGGCCCTCTTCTTTGTCTACGGTCTCAATCCATTTAACATTAACAGCGATGAACCCACTAAAGTAGTAAGCAGCGCAGCGACGACGCAGCAGGTTGTTTTGCCTACGGACGGACCGCCGCTGCAAGTGGGCGATCTGGCCTATGACTTCGCTCTCGCCGACCTGGCGGGCAACGAGGTGGCGTTGAATGAATTTATCGGCCGTCCCCTGATCGTCAACTATTGGGCCACCTGGTGTGGGCCCTGTCGCATTGAAATGCCCCACTTGCAGAACACCTTCGAAGCGCACCAGGAAGAGGGCTTAGCCGTCCTGGCCCTGGATCAGGATGAAACCAATGCCGAAGTGCAGAGCTTCTTCGACGAATTCGGCCTGACCTTCACCCCTCTGATGGACGAAGGTAAAGGCGTATCCGAGAATTACGGCGTCGGCCGTATCTTGCCCACCTCCTTTTTCATCAATGCCCAAGGCGAAATCACCGCCATCCACCGCGGCCCGATGACCCAATCGCAGATAGATGGCTATTTGGTGGATACTTTAGGGGAGTCTCAGGGAGAAAGTATTCAGTAAAAGTAGGCAGTTTTCAGTAGTCCTGACCAGATTGCTTACCGCTCCAAAGTCCGAAAAAAATAATACCGCCCTTCACCTTATTGGTGAAGGGCGGTATTTGTTTGGACTTTTGTTCATACCGTTACTTGCCCTTTCTGTGCGGCACCCACCCTGACTTGCCC
>JAACFF010000355.1 GCA_009937635.1 Chloroflexota bacterium | reverse complement strand
ATAATATACCAACATTTGGGATTGCTTCAAGTATAAGTACCATATATGGGGGGATAAGGGCACACCAACAAGATGCCATTCCTGATAGGTCTTTCACGGTTCCCGGGGTAAAGCCGGTATTTGTCATCTGCGTAATTGTCAATTATGATCTGAGAATGGACTCGCGCCGGTGGACTTACACAATTTTGATGGGCATCATTATCTTGACCCTGCCCTGTTATTGTGGGGGAATCTTTTTGCTTTACAACGCACCTCGCCTGGAGGAGGAAATCACGCCTCCGACATTGCCCGCTGTCTTGTCGCCAACTTCGACCGCAACCTCTTCCAACGCAGTGATTCCAGCTTCGCCCACAGCCTTCCCGACCAGCACTTTCTTCCCCACGGCAACGTTGTTGCCCACGGCCGAACCAAGTCAAACAGCGACGCTGCTACCCACACGACCCGCTACACAAACACCTTCCCCTAGCCCAACCGAACCATCCCCCACGCCATCGTCTACAAATACAACAACGCCAACAACGACAAGCACGTCGACAGAAACGGCTACGGCAACAGCCACAACAACTATCACAGAGACAGCAACCATCCCGGCCACGGCTACGGCAACGTTATCACCAACGGCGACAGGTAGCATCGTGCCAACGGCCACCGATACCGTACCTCCTTCGACCGCGACGGCGACGCCAACAGAAACCGAGACAATCACACCTGGGGAAACCCCGACGTTGGTTTTTGTCACACCAACATTTACTGCTGAACCCAATTCACAGTGAGAGGATCTATGGATATTTTCAAAATACTCAAACAATTGACTGAAACGCCCGGCCCTTCCGGCTTTGAAAAACAAATCGGCGCTACAATTAGCGAGCTTTGGGAACCGCTCGCCGACACGGTAGGCGTAGATCGCTTGGGCAGTGTGATCGCCGTCAGGCATGGAGAGGGCGCAGAGCCACGACCTCGTTTGCTGCTGGCAGCCCATCTTGATGAGATAGGATTGATGGTCAAGCAGATCACCACCCAGAATGGAAATGGTTTTCTGCGGGTGACCAACCTTGGTGGCGTGGATATACGCCATTTGTATGGGCAAACCGTCATTGTCCATGGCCAGCGCGATTTGGTTGGTGTAATCGGCTCCCTGCCCGGGTGGATGCTGCCCGCAGATCGGCGTAGGAATCCCTTTGGCTATGAAGATCTGGCGATCGACGTTGGTTTGCCCGAGCAAGAAGTAAATAAATTGGTAAATGTGGGTGATGCAATCAGCTTTCGCCAGCCAGCGCGTAAGATGTTGAGCAAATCAGTGACTGCCAAGGCGTTGGACAATCGAGCATCGGTTGCCGCGGTCACAGTCTGCCTGGAATACCTTAACGGCCGTCATTTTGATTGGGACGTGATCGCCGTGGCCACTGCGCAAGAAGAAACGCGCTTGCTGGGAGCATTCACCAGTGCCTTCGCCCAACAGCCTGATGCGGCCGTGGCCATAGATGTCACGTTCGCCAAAGGAGCAGGCCTCAACGAAAGCCAGATTACCTTGGGCAGTGGCCCAGTGATCGACATAGGTCCCAACGTGCATCCAGGCATGGCGGATGCGCTGCATAAAACGGCCAAAGCCGTGGAGATGAAAATCTCCACTTCCACCCACCCTCGGGCTAGCGGAACCGATGCATATGGCCTACAGGTGGCGCGTGCAGGTATCCCTACCGGACTGGTTTCTATCCCCTTACGTTACATGCACACCATGGTGGAAACCATTCATGAAACGGATGTAGAACGCGCAGGCCGGTTGCTTGGCGAATTTGTGGCCCGTCTAGATGATAAATTCCTGCAAGATCTGGCCAAAGGCATGATGAAGGCGGATTAGACCAACTTGCCCTACATATTTCGTCGTGAGCAGCGACGCTTGTAGAATCTCAAGAAGGCATGGTCTTACCATTGAGAGTAGATTGAAGAAATGAACGAATTACTAAAACAATTAACAGAAGCCGTTGGCGTATCCAGTGCGGAAAAAGAAGTTCGGCTGCTCATCAAAGATCTGATCGCCGATCACGTGGACGAGTGGCGCGTGGATACGATGGGCAACCTCATCGCGCTCAAACGGGGCACTGGGCAGCTCGATCTGCGAGTATTGGTCGATGCCCACATGGATGAGGTGGGCCTGATGGTCACCGAGGTTGACAGCAGCGGGATGCTGAAGTTTGAGGGGGTTGGCGGTTTTGATGACCGGGCCCTCTTGGGCAAGGTGGTGCAGATCGGTCCCAAGAAGCTTACGGGCGTTATCGGCGCCAGGCCGATTCACCTACTGAAGGCCTCACAGGTTAACTCGGTTGTCAAACGGGAGTCAATGCGCATCGACATCGGCGCCCGGAACAAAGATGCCGCGCGCAGTAAAGTTAAAATCGGCGATGTCGCTGCTTTTGTAACCCAATATGAAGAGTTAGGTCCAACCGCTATCGGCAAAGCGTTTGATGATCGCGCGGGCTGCGCGGCGCTGGTCGAGTTGCTTCGAGCCGAACCCTACCCCTTTGACCTAGTGGCGGCATTTACGGTACAGGAGGAGGTCGGATTGCGCGGTGCGCAAGTGGCGGCCTATGGCGCAAGGCCCGACGCCGCCTTTGTGCTCGAATGCACCCCTGCATATGATTTGCCCAACAAAAAGGACGTCAGCCCCAATGTGGCTTTGGGCCAGGGTCCGTCCATCTATGTCATGGACAGGGGCACAATTCAGGACCCACGTCTGGTCAGCCATATAACACACACCGCAGCGGAGAGAAACATCCCCTTCCAAATTCGACAGCCGGGTGGTGGCGGCACAAATACGGCTGCAATACAACGCCTACACGGCGGCATTCCAGCCGCAACCATCGCCGTGCCGGGGCGTTATGCCCATACGCCGGCTATGATGATCAATTTAGATGATTACGCCAACATTGTGAAGTTGGCCGAAGCGACGCTGCGCACATTGACACCGCAGATTATTAGGCGGGACGCCTGAACGACTTGAAAACAATAAGTTGCCAACTTTTTGGGGACAATCACAGATTCAGCCAGAAGTAGCGAGAAAAGGTGCCAACTTTCGCCGGAAGTTCGATTCAAGAATAAGTAAGGCAAAGGGAACTTCTGGGAAAATATAAGAAGGAATAAATATGAATGACTTGATCAAGAAACTTGTTGAAGCCTATGGTCCTTCTGGATTTGAAGACCAGATGCGCGACCTCATCCGCCCGGAAATTGAACCTTTTGCCGGCGAGGTTCGCGTCGACGCTATGGGCAATCTAATCGCCTTCAAGAAAGGAAGTGGCGAAGGCTTGAGGATCATGCTCGCCGCGCACATGGACGAGATCGGAGTGATGGTAAGCCACATCACCAAGAAAGGGTTCCTGCGTTTCACCAATATTGGCGGCGTGTTTCCACATACACTGCTCGGCAACCGCGTGCAGTTCGCCGATGGCACTGTTGGTCTCATCTACAGTGACCGTATAGAGGATCGTAGCAAGGTACATCCTTTGAATAAGCACTATATTGACGTGGGCGTAAGCAGTAAAGATGAGTGTACCGTCAAGGTGGGCGATGCCGCCGGTTTCAAGCGGGATTTCCTGGCCCAAGGCAACCGTCTCACGGCAAAAAGCATGGATGATCGCATTGGCTGCGTCGTGGCCATTGAAGCTATGAAACAATTGGAATCCTCGCCGCATGATCTCTATTTTGTATTTAGCGTTCAGGAAGAAGTCGGAACGCGAGGCGCTCAGGCAGCGGCCAATAAGATCCTGCCAGATGTAGGCATCGCCCTCGACGTGACCTTAACCGGAGATATGCCCGAAGCGCGCACCATGGCTGTCAACCTAGGTGAGGGGCCAGCTATTAAGGTTAAGGACTCCGGCATGATTGCTCATGCCGGCTTGGTTCGTGCCATGCGTGAGCGCGCTGAAGAATCAGGCATTCCTTACCAGTTCGAGGTGCTGGATGGCGGTTCAACAGATGCACGTTCTATGCAGATCGCCGGGCCGGGCAGCGCGGCCGGCTGTATCTCCATCCCTTGCCGTTACGTACACAGCCAAAGCGAAACCGTAGACCTCAATGATGTAAAGAACTCAGTCAATCTTCTGGTCGAACTACTGTCCAAGCCATTGAATCTATAACCCACAAACAAACAGGCTACAAAAGTATTGAGGGCTTTTGTAGCCTGCTATTTCTTAGGGAACAATTTCTTCTAGAACAGCAGTGTAGCCAGTTCGCGACGATACGTCTGCGTCAACGGATCCCCTTCCCCAAGCAGTTCAAAGAGAGCTAGCAGCACGTCCTTGGGCTCTCCTTTGCGATAGCGTTTATCCTGACGTAACACTTCCAACAGGCCATCCATGGCCGCTTCCAGATTGCCCTGCCGCAGCAAATAAGCTGCCCTATGATATTGCGCCTCAATCGGCTCAACATCAAAGGTATCTTCGGCCGTCTCAATACGACATAAGTAACGAGCCAACGGTAGCAAACGCTCTGCCTGAAGCATTTGCGGGCTATTCAGGTTCTCCTCCAACAGCGACTGCGCCTCGCAACCTTGCGCCTGAGCCAACAACGCCTTGGCCAGATTAAAGCTGGCACCAGGATGGTTAGGATACTCATCCAGCAATTCGCGAAAGGCCTCTTCCGCTTCCGACCAATGTCTCGTAGCCATATAGCTGCTGGCGGAACGAAATGCCAGGTCGGCCTCATTAGGGATCAAACCTTGTATGAAGGTTCGCACGCGCGGTTCGGGCAAGGCGCCGACAAACTCATCTGCCACCTGGCCATCGACAAACGCTTTGACCGCTGGGATTCCTTGAACCCGATAGCGCATGGCAATATTGGGATTATCGTCAACATTGATTTTGGCAAGAATAAAATCAAAAGCGGGATCGGCGGCGATCCCCTCCAAAATTGGCGTCAACATGCGACAAGGTCCGCACCAGGGAGCCCAGAAGTCGACGACCACCGGCTTATCATGGGATTGTTGGATGACGTCGAATTCAAACGAGTCATCCGATACTTCGATTATCTTAGCTTCTCCACTCATATTACCCTCGATTCAGCAACTTCTACTAAGGATTTTGGCATAGTCAACAAATCCGATTTCAAACGGAAATCGGATTTCTTCAATGGCGAATAATAGAATTTTAGCACGAAATTGTCAGCATTCCATTAGTCGGTGTTGCTAGCAACAACTTCCTGACCCAAAACTTCCTCAACATGCTCTCCGGCCATCATGAGACCCAGCTGGGCTATCGACACCTCATCACTGTTGACGATACCCATCACTTCGCCACCATACAAAACCATTATGCGATCTGACATGGCTTTGACTTCATCCAGGTCCTCAGATATTAGCAGTGTGGCTAAACCTTCGGAACGCTGTTTCAACAACTGGGCATGAATATACTCTGTAGCGCCAATGTCTACGCCGCGGGTAGGTTGGGCAGCAATGAGCACCCGTGGCTGCCGGGCCAGTTCACGGGCCAGAATGAGCTTCTGGATATTGCCCCCGGACAAGTTCTTGACCGGCGTGTCCTGACTCGGTGTCTTTACGTTGTACGCTTCAATTAGCTCTTGCGACCGGTTCTCTATGCTCTTGAAATTGAGGAAGATACCATTACTATAGGGGCTGCGAACATGATCTTGCAAGATAAAATTTTCGGCCACACTGAAGTCTTTAACGACACCGTCATGCATCCGTTCTTCAGGAATATAAGATAGCCCTTTGTCGAACATCTCCGACGGTGAGAGATTGGTCACGTCCTGACCTTCCAAGAAGATAGCGCCGCTGCGAACCCTCTGCAACCCGGCGATAGCTTCCGCCAACGGCCGTTGCCCATTACCAGACACGCCGGCTACGCCCAGAATCTCTCCGCTGCGAACCTCAAAGCTAATATCACGCAGCAGTAAATGGTCATCCTCATTCACTGCGCTGACGTTCTTAATCTTCAGCCTGACGTCACCCTCCTCGACTGGCGGGCGATGTCTTTCCAGCGAGACTTCACGCCCGACCATCAAGTTGGCCAAGTCATGCTTCGTCACCTCGGCAGTCATGAGTGTGCCTACCATTTGGCCGTCGCGCAGCACCATCACATGATCGGTCAATGCGAAGATTTCATCCATTTTGTGTGAGATGAAGATCAACGCGTGCCCATCCGCGGCCATTTGCTTGAAGATGAGGAAGACATCATCCACTTCCTGCGGTGTAAGCACGGCCGTCGGCTCATCCAAAACCAGCAGCGCCGCGCCGCGATACAAGGCCTTTACTATTTCAACCCGCTGCCGCTGGCCGACCGCCAGATCTGAAATA
>JAACFF010000354.1 GCA_009937635.1 Chloroflexota bacterium | reverse complement strand
TACAGGGCTTGGGCCGGTACACTTGGCGGAAACACGCTCATCATCGAGCGTGAGTGGAGCGGCATGGCAGAAATGGAAGCGACCTATGAAAAAGCCTTCCAGGATCCCGAGATTATTGCCCTGGTGGAAGACACTCCCTCGATTGTGATGGGCAATCGCACTGAACTATATGGGGTCCTTTAGCGAGGATTAGCATCGCCGCAAATTAGCCTACAATCAGCCGCCCTGGCTGTCTAGAAATGACTCCAGATCCCCACCAACGCCGTCACCCCACGGCCGTTCCTCGATCCCTTTTCACCCCTTACTCAATACCTTGCGATAAAATGACGCAATACTTGCCTGACAAGAAAATTTGTTATACGATGAAAGCACTTTCTTAGGCCTCTCGCCTGTATTGAACAAAACCAGTTAGCCAAATAAAAGGGGTAAATCTATGTTTAACCACACAACGACACGGAACAATCATAATCAGAGCCGCAGGAGCGCAACCATAGCCTTACTCACCCTGGGGACGTTCGTCGCCATCGCAGCATGGCTTTTGCTCACTGGCACCGCCGATGCACGGAGACGAGGAGCGCCAGATATTGCTTCCTACGAGTGGACGCAAATTTACCCAGAGTCCAATGGCGGCAATAACGGGGACGATGAAGAGTGGGCCGGGCGGGCCGGTCTTCAAGCGGTCGAACTGCACAATCGTTTATATATCCTTGGCGGACGCACACCGCATCCATCGATGAACAATCCCTTCGGCAGCATTCTTTGGGATGACGTCTGGGAAAGCCGCGATCTCGGTCAAACATGGAGCCGCATTGCAGCGGGCCCAGTCGCTAACCCGGATAATCCTGATCCCATCTGGCCCGCACGTGGTTACTTCCAGGCAGTCACCAAGGGCAATAAAATGTTTGTCCTGGGAGGCCAGGACTTTACCGTGGTACCGAATCCTATCTATCCCGATAACTGCCCACCGGGTCCAGTGCCCTGTCCGCCTGTCATTCCCGCATCAAACTTCTTCAACGATGTCTGGAGCTCAACCGACGGCCGCAGTTGGCAACAGCTCACGGAAAATGCCCCATGGCAAGGACGTTCCGGGCTGAGCGCAATTGTATTTAAAGGCTGGATTTACATCCTTGGCGGTGGAACGGGGGACGATAGCGCCATAGGCGGTACCGGTCGCGTACTATTCAACGACGTCTGGCGCTCTCGCGACGGCGCATCTTGGGAGCTCGTCACGGATTCGGCAGAGTGGCCCGCGCGTGCCGGCGCCGCGGTCGTTGAGAAAAATGGTTATCTCTACCTGCTGGGTGGTGAAGACGGTTTTCTCTGTGATTTCGTTACGGGTAGCTGCCCCTATTTCAACGATGTTTGGCGCTCCCGCGACGGCGCATCTTGGGAGCTCGTCACGGATTCGGCCGGGTGGTCCCCGCGGCCCGGTCATCAATGCCAGGTACTATTTGATACCATCGTCTGCTTCGGCGGCTTCGGCTTTCCCTTCGGCGATCCGAGCGTTCCCGTACACCCGGCAGACGTGTGGGTCAGCCGCGACGGGCAGAATTGGGTACAAGTGAGCGACGCGCCGTGGAACGCATCCAGCTCCGCCGATGTGAAGTACGATTTTGATTCACTTGTGGTTAAGGGAGGAAAACGCGGCATGCGGCCGTCCATCTTCACTTTCGGCGGCGATCGTGAGGCTTCTTTCGTCTTCCCCGATCCGATGCTCGTCGACAACGACGTATGGCGCTTTTCTCCACCTGATACCAGATCAAGACGATAAAATGGACTGGCCCTTTTACATTGAACACCTTCCTTGGATGGGTTATTGTATTTACACGCATTCAAGCGAAGGTGTCCTTGTTAGTCCCAACAATCCCCATTCCCAATCAATAGCCGCCACACGGCCGTCTTTCGCTGTGACAATCCATCTTCAACCCACTCAATATGGAATCCACAGGATACTTCGAAAATGCAGATGATTTGGCATTAGGGTATCTTGACCGGTATACCACAGAGCCTGTTCCCACCGCAGATGTCTCTGCTTTATTTGCTTCAGGGGGCTTGTATTCCACTGTGGAAGACCTTTTTCAATGGAACCAGGCGATATTCAGCGAGCGGCTGCTGCCACGGGCAATCATGGATCAGATGTTTACGCCACACGCAGTTACCGGAGATGGAGGAGAGGGTTATGCCGCGTATGGGTACGCCTGGTTCCTCCTTGAACACAAGGGACATGCTGTCGTATGGCATTCAGGCAGCATTGACGGTTTCACTTCCATACTCGCTCACCATCCGGATGAACAAGTCACGATCATCTTGTTAAGCAATACAGACCGGGAGATTGTGCATGTGGCGTATTGGTCTGGAGCGCTTTGTCTGGGGCGTCAGGGCCCTGGCCGATAGCTACGTAATCGAGGGCGTCGACTTTCTACCAGCGCAGATCGCCCAGCTTTCTTCCCAATACCATGTGCGTACCCTGTTCCTGGGCTGCTCCAAAATGACCTTTGAGCGCTTCGATAGATTCCCTGGACGTTCGCGCGGCTATGCCGGTTTGCCGGAGGAGACGCGGCGCAGATTCGCCGGTTATGTCCCCCACTGGAGCGAATTCGTGCGGCAAGAATGCAAACGCTTCGGCTATCCGTATGTCGACATGAGTGATGACTTCCCCTCACGCTTGAATCAAGCCCGGGCTTTGCTCACTATGATAGAATAAGCACATTACCCATACCCCTAACTGCGCCATCGACCGCCACCAACATATTTTCAACATGTTTCCTCCCTAACGGCAGAATTCATTCTGCCAGTAACTTAACAAATCAATTAGGCAATCCATCTACCGCCACCAACATGTTTTCAACATGTTTCCTCCCTAACGGCAGAATTCATTCCGCCCTTAACTTAACAAATCAATTAGGCAATCCATCTACCGCCACCAACATGTTTTCAACATGTTTTCTCCCTAGCGGCAGAATTCATTCTGCGCTACCGCCACCAACATGTTTTCCTCCCTTGCGACAGAATTCATTCCGCCCTTAACTCGCCTATCCACTTACGGGCGCTCCACATCATCCTCAAACAAGGCATACAATTGCTCCAACTCTCGCGGGCAGTTTTCCAGGTCATCACGGAAGAAACGCAGGCACTCATCATCGCTGAAACCGCCGGACAGCTGCGCGCGGGCAACCGCCAATTTGTCAGCAATCGAGGGATAAATCGCCCACACCTTGGCCCTGCCGTCCTCGCTGGCGGTCACAATCCGCTGCCCATCGGGACTGAAGCTGGCCGACCACACACTACCTTCATGCCCCTCGAGGGAACGGCGAAAGGGCGTAAAAATGACGCTGTAAAAGCGGGCTCGCGTATCCGGCTGCGGGCTCATACCCAACCTCGCCGTCGCTAGCAGCAGCGCCAGCTCCTGGTCTTTCTCTAGCCGCGCGTCTGACGCCGCGGCCAACTGGCTGGCTTGAATGCGGTTCTTCAGTTCCGCTACCTGGGCTTCGCTGGTGGCGGCTGCGTCGGCCAAAAAATCAGAAGTTGCGCGGACCTCAACCGCGTCTGCACGCTCAGTTACAGCAATTTGCTGCGCCTCGAATGCACGTGTTGATTCAGCGTCGCTTTCCTGGAACGCTTTGAGACCTAGGTAGGGAATACGGCCGTCCCAGACCTTGGGTTGGTCTTGGTGCTTCAGCGCCACCACCAATGTGGCCACTTCCTCGGCGGTCAGACCTTTATGGACAGTAAACCTAGTTTAGGCTGAACTTCCCGGCGGAAACAGTTGAGCGAGCAATAGTGTATAATAAATCTTAGACTGGGAGGGAGTTTACATTTTCATCTCACAAAGGGGGCGTTAACAATGAAAAGCAAAATAGGCTACTTCATTGTAGTCATCGTTTTACTGGCATTGATACCGGCGGCTGCGGTTTTTGCCACTCCAGAACTGGGAACTGACGAACAAGTCGTAAATCCCGCAAAGATTCAGCAGAGTTTTGTATATCTGCCTATCGTAAAGATACCGCTGCCACCTCCGCCGCCGCTGAAACTTTATTTACATGGTCAAGATAGTTCACCCCAATATTTCTTAAGCACGACTCGAGATCAGGGAACCGATTTTAATGTACTGACGGCCGCAGATGATCCTGTAGAATGGACGATGCGCCTAGACGATGATTTGGTGGGAACAGCGTATTCATATAGCATCTACGCCAATATAGGACCTTATCAGGATCCGATCAGTTGTGACGTGGAAATTCTTCTGCGCAGTTTTGGTTCTGACACAGTTCTGGCAAATTGGCCTCAAGCGTTCACGATTCCTACTGGAAATGATATACACAATTTTAGCGGCCAACTAAGAGGGATAGATCCAGATGTTGTTACGGGTGACATATTGGTTTTAAGAATCCGGCCTCGTTCCGGTTATGCACTGATCTACGCAGGGAATTTTTTCGGTCAGGAGCTGTACAGCAATATCATTGTCCCTGGTTCTTATCCGTAAGAACCAGTATTCGTTCCTGAAAGGACACAAAATAATGCGAGTAAAGACTGTCATATTAGCCCTGCTCCTCCTACTGGCCTTTGCCGCCTGCACGGCGAGCGGGAGCGTAGAAGATGATGCCCCCACGGCATCGGATAGTATTAGCGACGATCCCACTGCGGAAACTGGCGACGACGCCCAGATATACGCCGCCGCCATCCGCCAGATCTACACCGTCGACCACTCTTTCGGCCAAGCGCCGGGCTGGCCGTTGGTGTACGTGGTGAGTGTCACCGAAGACTCGGCCATGATCGATGCCCCAGGCGCGCCTTCCCAGACGCTGCCGGTGGAAACGCAAGAAGCGATTACGGCCGAACTGGCCGGCGAACCATTCGAGCTGATCTGGATCACAGCGTTCGACGACGCGCCAATTGACCCGGCCAACGGGCAAATAGCCGGGGGCGATGGCATCATCATCTCCCTGGGCAATATCCATCCTCAGGAGGACGGCACGGTACAGTTACCTTTCTTCATGACTTGCGGCGGCTTGTGCGGTATCGGCAAGACCTACGTCTTGCAGCGCGCAGGCGGCGAATGGGCGGTGAGCGGTTCTGTTGGTCCCGAAATCATGAGCTGAGCTTAGGTGCCAGACACTTATACATAGAGTTCTTGAAGCTCCTACCTTATTAAAGTGCTTGGCACCTGTTACCAGATCACCTCGACCTGATAGCGCCTGATTTCAATATCCGCCGTGAGAATGGGTAAACCTTCCATTTGACTTTGGGCAACAAGTAAACGATCAAATGGATCGGTGTGGATCGAGGGGAGATCATAAACGTGTAACGTATGACTAATCTCAATTGGCAGTGCTGAAAAACGATGAAGCCTCAATCGATCAGCAACGTATTGGTCTGGAGTATCAGGTAGCTCCAGGCGGCCCTTTTCGGCCTTAATGAAACACACCCATTGACAAATTTGCAACCTGATGACAGACTACGCTTATACGAGTAGTGAGTGAAGATTTACATCAGGTGCATAATATGACAACACCGGCCAAAATCAAGCATACCATCCATTTATTCCCCCAGGATACAACGCTTGAAGAATTAGAGCGTGTAACCACGTTGCTGCACCCGCAGCGCTCCGCCTTTACCTACAGCGCCGACGCCGCCCATGCCATCGTCCACGCCGGCACGCCGGAGAGCGTTGTCGTGGTCTGGGATGGCGAACGCTGGGGCGCTGACGATATTATTTTCACCTGGCTACACCAACGTGGCCTACGCACCGAGGCACGTCGTTTTGATGGCACCCCGGTGCCCGATCACGATGGGGACCCCACAGCGCCACCACAGACCCCGGCACGTATCAATCACACCATCCATTTGTTGCCCCAGGATACAACCTTACCAGAGCTGCGCCAGGTCACGACCCATCTTCACCCGACACGCTCCGCCTTTACCTACAGCGCCGACGCCGCCCACGCCCTTATGTTCGCCGGGACGCCTCAGAGCACAGTGGTCGTCTGGTCAGGCGAACGTTGGGCTCCCGGCGATATTTTTGCCTGGTTGAAGGAGCGGGACATCAAATTCACCGTCGAGCGCTTTGAAAACCTCGCCGGATCTCAATTCATTTTTACCCATTGGCCCACGGAGCACCGCGAAATCACCCAGGCCTATAATGTACCCAACCCTGTTTTTTATCCACCGCCCTTAACCGGGCACGAGGGCGTGGATTTGGAGGCCCCGCTGAATTCTAAGATTTTCGCCGGGGCGCCAGGAACCGTTTACCTCACGCGCGATGCCGATGAGAATCACCCCTACGGCAACGCGGTCTACATTCGCCACAAAGATGGCTATCGCAGCGCGTACGCACATCTGCAAGAAAGATTGGTGGACATCGG
>JAACFF010000353.1 GCA_009937635.1 Chloroflexota bacterium | reverse complement strand
AGAGTTAAAAAAACCCCCGGCCAATCTGCCACCAACTGAGGAACCCTTGACAGAACGCGAGGTCGAAGTCTTAAGATTGGTGGCCCGTGGTTTATCCAACCAGGACATTGCCGATCAACTCGTCATCAGCGAGCGTACGGTGCGTGCCCACATCAGCAATATCCTGGGGAAACTTCATCTAGCCAATCGTACCCAAGCGGCCCTATACGCTCTCCGTCAGGGCCTGGCCAGTTTGAACGACTAATAGTAGCTCTTTTCTCCTCCCCAAGGTTCGTATCTAGGTCATTTGTTTTAGAAACATCCCATCATAGCTCCGATGATAAACAGTTTAGCGGGGTGTATGATCATGCCAACTTGATCGACACACCATGAAATAAAAATGCAAGGAGACAGAAATCATGGGAAGGACCACACCAAAGGTTATGGTTGCTGAGTGTCCGGATTGTGAGACCAACATCCGCTTCCATAGACCACTGAAACTGGGTCAGATCGTCATTTGTCCTGAATGTGAAGCAGATTTGATGGTACGCCAACTGAATCCGCTGGAACTCTATTGGGCATTTGAAGATGACGGTAAATATGATGATCATGATGATGGCATTGATTGGGATTGATCGCTAGCTCCTGGAGAGAAGGTGGAAGAGCCACATTAAGAGAACCGCCTCCAAACGGGGGTGGTTCTCTTATTAGGTAGGAATAACCCCAGACATTTGTTTAATGTAGCTAACTTTCTCAAGCTTTTTTTGTGGGCCTCTAATCTAGTAGTTCGATCCACTGGAACTACTAGTTGAAACGGTGAAGGAGAATGATAAATGTTATTGGATACAGTCAGCGAAACAGCATACATTACCTCCAGAGGGTACGCTAAAATCGAGACAGAGCTCACGTACTTAAGAGATGTCAGGCGTTTCGATATCATTGAACGACTGCATGATGCTATGGCTGGTGGCGATAGCCTTGACAACACCGAATATCTACTCGTTCAGGAAGAATTGGCCCTCGTTGACGGTCGTATACGAGAATTGGACTATATCCTTCGGAATGCCGAATTGATACAACCCGGTGAAGTAGACGGTATTATTCATCTGGGCAGCACCGTCGTCGTCCAAGAAGAAGGCGCCGATTTGGAGACCTATACTCTGGTCGGGCCTGCGGAAGCAGATCCTTGTCAAGGGAGCATATCCAATCGATCTCCTCTAGGACGCGCCTTGCTGGACCATACCATTGGCGATGATGTCGAAATAGAGACCCCAGATGGGCCGATGCGATTTCGGATTATTGCCGTGAACTAAGAGAACTTTGCTGCCATTGGCCCAGGGGAATCTTCCCGATGTCCTGAGTCATAGATGACGTTGATTGGTGGGAGTTAGATGTAGTCCAATTGATAACATTTGGGACGGGCGTCATCTCTTCACACAATCCTTGCCCTGGAAATAGTTTGATCAAAGCATATGAAGATCATTAGTGGATCCTTGCCCGAAGGCACAGCGTGGCGCGTCCTGCTGTGCCTCGACCCTGACCATCCCTCATCCCTTATATGGCAACTTGGTATGACACTGGCTCAGGCTAACGGGGGACAGATGATTCCGGCCGTAATCATGCGTGAAGATAGCGAGCCCATCGCCGGAGCGCAGACGCTTTTTCCTCTTCTCGCCGAAGTACTTGCTACGGATGTAAATATTTCCCCAATCACCATCGCCACCAGTGATCGCCACAAGACGCTGGCCCAATTGATAAAAAAGGTAGGCGCTGATTTGCTGCTAGTGTCGGCTCGCATGGCTGAACCGGAGTCATTCAGCCGTCTATCTTGTACGGTAGGCGTATTGCATCATGAGAATGACGATCCGATATCCCTCCAGCGAATACTTGTCCCTACCTCCGGCAGTCTAAACACTGCCCACAGGCTGCGTTTCTTAATGCCTCTGACGAATAAGGTCTCTATCACCACTTTGTACGTCGCTAAAAACCAGTATGCAGGGTTTAACGAACAGCAGAAGGCGCAGCAGCGATTACACCGGCTGTTGAACTATGTCGATGCTGGTGACAATGTGCAAGCGGAGGTTCGCCTTGCTGAATCACCATCTGCTGCCATTGCGGATATCGAGTCTGACTTCGATTTAATTGTGTTGGGACGGCAGAATGGCCGGCTGCTACATCGCCCATTTCTGAACAGCACTGTTCCTGAGCTTGTCGATTCGATTCATAGACCGGTTCTGGTTATTCACCTCGCATTTACCCTGCCACAAGAGATCTTCCGCCGTCTCGATTGGAGTACGAAGCTAATCGTTCCAAACCTTGTGCCGGAAAAGCGAACAGAGGCCTATGTCCGTATCCGGCGCAACGCCCGCCCCACAAGGGAATTCTATATCCTCATTATTCTAGCGTCTATGATTGCCGCTTTTGGATTGTTGCTCGACAGCGCGGCTGTCATTATAGGCGCCATGTTGGTTGCCCCGCTTATGTCACCTATTGTCGGAACAGGTATGGCTCTGGTTTTAGGCGATGTTCGCTTTTTGCGTATGGCCCTGACTACGGTCTTGAAAGGGGTCCTGTTGGCAATCCTGGTTGGCCTACTAGCCGGTTTGTTGCGCTTGGACCACCCCCTGACAGAGCAGATCGTGTCAAGAACCCAGCCCGGGCTTCTTGACTTAGGCGTCGCCGTGTTTTCTGGTTTAGCCGCTGCTTATGCGCTTAGTTATTCTAACGCCGCCGGTGCTTTGCCTGGGGTGGCTGTTGCTGCGGCGCTAGTACCGCCGCTGGTCAGCGCGGGTATCGCCTTTGCCGTCGGCCAGCCACGTGAGGGCTTGGGGGCCTTGCTGCTATTCGGCACAAACTTCGTCGCCATTAGTTTTGCCACGGCCATGGTGTTTTTGGCTTTGGGGTATCGACCGGCCGTCGGGCAGAAAGAACGGCTTGTTATCCAGGGGCGTACTTTTCGAATCGCCTTTATTTTGCTGCTTGCCGTGGGTGTTTTGTTATTCGTAACGACCTATAGTTTGGCCCAACAGCTCGCCTTTGCTACACGTATTCAAGAAGTCGCTACCATGCACGTAGCGGAGATTGATGGGGCTGCTCTCGACTCGTTGCAGGTTAATGGCAATATCAATGATGAAGACGCAACGATTTTTCTGGAAGCCACAGTACGATCTGTAAATACCATTCCCCACGCCGAAGTGATTACCCTCCAAGAACAGAGCGGTGTTGATTTGCAACGAACAGTCGCATTGAATTTAATCGTGATCCGTATTACGGCACTGGATCCACTGGTGCCGCCAACACATACGCCTACGCCGACCTCAACGAATACAGCAACTCCTGGACCGACGCCAACGGCCACGAGCACATCTACAGCCACTCCAACGGTTGTGCCTTCGCCGACGGCTACGGCGACTCATTTGCCAACTGAAACTACCACGGCAACACCCACGGCGACAGCAGAGCCAACGGAAACGCCAACGCCGACGCCGACGCCAATAACAACTACCGTAGACTATCTCTACGGCCTAAATCTGCGGGCGGAGCCCGATGCTGAGTCAGAACTATTGGCCTTTTTGCCACAGGGAACAATCATTGTGGTCTTGGACGGCCGTGAGGTTGCAGATGGCCAGACTTGGCAGCAAGTCCAGTTTGAAGAGATTGTAGGCTGGGTCTTAGCAGATTTTTTACGGTAAACCTCTCTCCGCTCATCCTTGTTTAGTCTGCCGATACAGAGGATAATGAGTGGCAAGATGATTTCGATTACGAAGAGTCCGCCTGAGCGTTAAGTCTTGAAAAGAGAGAAGAAGAGACACGAGCAAGTCACCTCTATATCAGGGGTGGCTCGTCTTTTAGGTTACAGTAATTAGTCACTCTTGTGACGCGGAGATATACAGTGCAGTTGGGGAGGGATCGAGGTAGTCATGCCGGAAGATATTATCTATTGGATTGAGCAGAATTTTCGAATTAGTGCTGATGTTCAGACAAATCTTTTGGCGTCTGTAGCTGTTATTCTTGTTTTGCTGATATTAAGGCAAATCATAAATATCCTCGTGCATCGCCGTACAGACGATGCGGCTGTCATCTATCGATGGCGCAAAGCTACAGAATATTTGGCATTGATACTGGGCTTCATTGCATTAATAATAATCTGGTTGCCTGATGCCGGTACATTTGCCACCTACCTAGGTCTGCTCTCTGCAGGATTAGCAATTGCGCTGCAGGACCCAATCACCAATTTTGTGGGCTGGATTTTTATCCTTTGGCGGCATCCGTTTTCCGTGGGCGACAGAATCCAGATCGGGGATCATGCAGGGGATGTCGTTGACGTACGATACTTCCAGTTTTCACTCCTGGAAATCGGGAGTTGGGTGGATGCCGACCAAAGCACGGGTCGTGTGCTGCATGTTCCCAACAAAACTGTGTTTACGACAACGCTGGCCAATTACAGCAAGGGATTTTCGTACATATGGAACGAACTGGCAGTGATTGTTTCGTTTGAAAGTGATTGGGCTAAAGCAAAAGAACTCCTGCTAGAGATCGCCAACAATCATGCTGCGCAAGAAAGCGTGGAAGCCAAGGACCGGGTAACCGAAGCTGCCCGCCGGTACTTGATTAGCTATGAGAATCTGACACCTATTGTCTATACCAAAGTTGTCGATTTCGGCGTGCGCCTGACGATTCGCTATCTTACAGAACCGCGCCAGAGACGCAGCACGGAAAATGCACTGTGGGAAGAAATTTTGGATACATTCGCGGCCGAACCGACAATTGAATTTGCCTACCCGACGGTGCGGCGCTATATCCATCCAGAAGAGAGTAAGCCGGCGCTGCGTCCGGAAGCTATTTATGGCCATGCAGATGATGGCAGTGGTGGTGAGTGAGCCATAATGGACATCCCTGATTTGAACCTGTGGACATCAACACTGGTCGGAAAAATCTTTCTCATCATTTTCTTTACTTAATAGTTTGGATCGTCTTCTGCTTATCCAGACGTATATCTAAGTACGTATTGGGAGCAAGCCGTCTTACAAAAGCAGACAGCCTAACATGCGCCCTGAACGTAGAGATACGCTGCTGGGTTTAGTTGCCGGGGTGATAACTGACCTCATCCAGGATTAATGGACACAGAATCAAAACTCATATTAAATGGATATTGCACAAAGGCAGATTCTTATCCAATCGAGCCAGGTTTTCCTCCAATGCTGCCTGCTTCAGTTCCAATTGAACGGCGCCATCTTCGGGGATGCCAACCATATCGCAATACGTGGAACGTAGCTGTTCCCAACGAGTTTTTGGTATCAGATAACTTTCCAGATTGGCATACTGACGGCTACCTTCCAGCCGACAATAACAAATCGCCCAAAAATAGGCGATTTTTAGGCGATGGGTACCCTGGCTCTTCTATACTCAACCCACCCCATCACTGTCCTTGCGCAATTGGCCGACTGGGCCTAAGCAATCCGTACGCAAAACACACTCAAAATGATGAGAAATCGTTAAGCGAAACGGAACAAAGTCGCTTATACCTTTTAAAATGGAGAGTTCGTGTGCTGAGCGAAAGCCCGGCCACCCTCTGTCGGTCTGGTTGATCTAGGGTGAGCTTCTTCCGCTGTGGGAAGCTGCCACTGCGAGGTATACGTGACAGGAGAGAAATCTCAAACGCGAGCCAATGTAGATGTGTACCGCCGCCTTTTAGGTTATTTACGGCCGTATCCCACACAAGTCATATTGGCTTATTCGGCCATGCTGGCTGTAGTGGGACTCAACCTCGTCGTACCCCAGATCATCAAACGCGCCATCGACGATGGCCTGGCCGCCGGCAATGCCCAGGCCTTGTTTATAGCCGGCGTCACCATCTTGGCCGTGGCCCTGGTGCGCGCCTTCGCCGGCTTCGGCCAACGCTACTTCGGCGACTGGCTCTCGCACCGCGCCGGTTATGATCTACGCAATCATTTTTACGACAGCGTGCAGAACCAACCCTTCTCCTTTCACGATCGCAGCCACACCGGGGATATGATGAGCCGCGCCACCAGTGACATCTCCGAAACGGAGCGCTTTACAGGAATTGGCCTGGCCGATTTATTGGCCACGATCATGCTGCTCACGGGCGTGATCATCGCTATGCTGCTGGCCGCGCCGCGCCTGGCTTTGATCGCCTTATTACCTATGCCCGTCCTTATTTTCGCTACCATACGCTTCGGCGGCAAAATCCGGCCCATGTTCAAACGTATCCAGGAGCAAATGGGCGTTTTGTCCACGACGATGCAGGAGAGCATGACCGGCATCCACCTGGTCAAAGCCTTCGCGCGCGAACCGTATGAACTGCAAAAATTTGACAAAGAGAATGACGCCTGGTTTGAACAGCGCTTTCGTGTGATCCGCGCCTGGG
>JAACFF010000352.1 GCA_009937635.1 Chloroflexota bacterium | reverse complement strand
GCGATGGTGTGCAACCGGTCTGTAGAAACGGAAACAACTTGCTGGTGCGGATATCTGCGAGAGTGAATGGCTTGAATACCGAAACGATTCTCGTCGCGCAACAATACGGCCAGGTCTATATGGCGCTCAGGGGTTTCCAATTCAATGATGCGGTCCCCTCCGGCGTATTCCATATCGATAACCGTGAAAAGGAAGCCAGCTTTCATCTTGGGCAACATCAACCCTGCGCAGTAGAGCGGGCTCGTGAACACGGTCCATAAAGGGAAATTGAATGCGCCCGGGCCGCATTTATCGGCAGTGAAGATCAGAAACGGTTCAGCAGGACGCTCGGCAGCCGCCGGGTCAAAGCTGATTTCAGCTACGCCCGGACCAGCTCCGCGAACGTTGCCGGATGGGGCATCGACCAGTAGATCCTGGCCGGCGCCATATAGTCCTTCCTGCTGGGCGACTGCAGCCGCTTCTTCAAATGTACCCCAGGCCAGATTATGGATGGCGGGGTTGGCCCGACCTCGGCTGTGAACCATTAACAAACAAATATCATCGCCGGTGTAAGTGATATCAAAATCAATAATCACACCGCTCTCCGCCGCCCCGTTGAGGGCGGCGCGAGCCCCTTCCACCATCGCCTGTGACGGCCGTGTGTGACCGCCAACACTGCCAACATCCGCCTTGATAGCACTCAAGGTAATCATGGAACCTCTCCTTTCTTGACCCAAACAGGTCAAAACAATAAATTGAGAAACGTGACTAGCCGAAAAACGCCCCTGTCTGTTCAGAAAAATCCCTCAGGGGATTAACAATTCTGACTGAAGGAGACCTGGGCGGTTGAATTGCATGCTGGCCCGGCCGCTCGGATAGATCTGAAGCTGCACGCGGCAGCGGCATCTTTTCATCCGGCCGAATTTGCTCTGAGACAACCATGGGAAATTTGCTTTTCTTATTCATGACTGGAACCCTCTCTTTGCTGCCAACGGACCTGGGCCGATTCATAATTTTTGGCCCGGCTGATATCAAACCAAATACCTTGAAAAGGGAATGCGCTGAGTTCACCCATCCTGGCCAGAATCGGAAAGATATCTGTTTCTAGCATCGTGTTTGCCTCCTCCCCAATAAGAGTCAAAAGTTCAGGCTCAAACAGGTAAACGCCAGTGTTGATCATAGAGATGCCTTGATCCTGGCCGCTGGGATCAAAGTCGGTGATCTGGCTACCTTCTAACATCACTTTACCATAGTCCGGTTCTGCCTGTCTTGGCTTCACCGCGATGGTCGCCAGCGTGTTTTGGCCGGCGTGAAATTTGATGAAATCGGCCACGTTGATATCAGTCAAGATATCGGCGTGGAAGACCAGGAAGCTTTGATCTGTAAGGTATGGTTCTGCAACCTTCAGGGCTCCCGCGGTGCCTAAGGGTTTCGCTTCCCCGACGTACTGTATTTCGACGCCCTTGATGCTGCCCGATCCCAACACCTCTCGGACGAGAGGTTCATTTTGTCCAGCAAGTATGATGAAGGATCTGATGCCATACGCTTTAAGATGTTCGATGGTCTGGACGATAAGCGGCCGGCCCTGGATAGGCAACAATGCCGGCAACTGTTCCACTGATCTAGATCCGCCGGCGAGCAAGACGGCCGTAGAAACTGTTGGCTTCAGGCTCTTGCGCAGGAGCAGCTCAATGGCGTGGGACCGGTTGCGCACGGTTTGTTTATCGATCATGCGGTCGATTTCCGCCAATAAATCTGGAGGGAGAGTAATGGTCAGTCGCTTTTTAACTCGCATGATACGTTACTGGCAAGAGGTGTCATACTTTTTCATACGTTTATATATTACAGACTTTATATGCATTTGTCAATAAAGTCAATTTTTGACAGGATAGCACAAATGTTCCATAAATAAGGGCATGAATGGCAACAATTGGCCTGATTCGGCCGTTAACCAGACCCAATTCCCCAAACCCTTAAAGCCCCCACCCCAACTCACCTTGTCTTCGAAGCGCGTCTTCAGGCTGGCTCTACCTTAAACACCTTCTCCCCGGCGCGGATGGGGACGGCGAGCCAGTTTTCGCGCGGCGGCAACGAGCAACGAAAATGCAGCGAATACGCGCAATAGAGATACTATGCACAGCAATAGACAAACGCCTTTCACCCTGGTTGCCAGACTGGTCATGGGTCAAAGCCCCGATGGGACTGCGTTGGCTCAAGCACTGTTTGGCCAGAATGCTGCTTCAACAACCGTAGAACCCGAAAGCGGAGCCGGGGGGTTCCCGGCTCCGCTTTATCGACGCAGTATGGCGCTTAAGTCCACTTCCTATGACTCATCCCTCGCCATACCCTGAATCATTAAGTTCGGGATAAGCCAAGTTTCTGTCTGATTTCGACAGTTACCAGACGTTATTGGCCCAGGTATTGCATAACCCGGTCCATGACAGCATTTCGGTTAGCTGCAGTATCGATGCCCTCCAGACCAAAGCCAAGGTAAACCGTGTCAGGAGTGCTGATGGCCGGCCCTTCGGGGAAACCGGCGCCCGGGATTCTGACCCAATTGTTCAAAGCGGTGCTACCAGGGGCCGTGCTAGCCGACCAAAGACCTGAACCAGTCTCAAAGTCTTCCAACGGATATCCACTTAGCTCAATGTCGTCGACGAGAAGGCCTAGACCTTGAACCGACCAATCGGAGGCGTAGCTGATATAGAGTTCAACGTCCTGTCCAGCATAGGCTGACAGGTCGATTTCAACTTGCTGCCAACCGCTGCTGTTATCCGTGAAAGCGTTCCACGAACCCGTGGCGCCGCTCGGGTTGCAAGCGGCATCCATGTAGTTGGCCAGGAAGGGATGGATCTCGTCCACCCAGCCTGACGTGCAGCTATCGCCGGTATTGATTGTGGTCAGACCATTCTGATCGGGCAGCGTCGTCCAGACGCCCGAGCCAGCTTCGCTTACTTCCACGAAAGCGAAATCCCAATCGGTCTCGATGTCGTACGATGTCCAAAACTTCAACGACGGCGAGCCCGCCGGCAAGCTAAAGGTCCCGCCCAGTCGTTTATAAGCCGAGTCGGCCAGCTGGCTGTAGACGTAATAGTCACCGGAGTGGGGATCGAAGGGGCCGCCTGGCCGATCATAGCGGGCTGCCAGGGTGTTGTCGAAATGTGGCAGGAAGTAGCTCGTCGGCAGGAAGGTGCTTGAGCAACATTGATTGTCAGCGCCGTCCCCACCGGCACTATTGTCCAAACCAAAGGTTAAGCCGTCGAATATGGGATCGTCAGCCTCGCCTTTGACGCCGAAGGGTAGGCCAGTATCCAGGTCAATGCCACCCGTATCGATGTCTATGTTCGCCCCGAGGTAGTACTGGAAGAAGTCGTCGGAGTAATAGCCAAACCCGGTCGCAAGGTAGGCCAGATCCTGACCCGTGGCGAACAGCTTACCATCCTCGTAGTTCAGGAAGTCCCTGAAATTGAGAACCTCTAGCTCCTGGGTGCCGAGGCCGGCAGGAATACGGGCCGCGTAATCGTCGCCAGTGTACCAGATGACCGCCTCGTAGTGTGACAGCACCTCTGGGTAAGTGGGAATACCCTGGGCATCTACGTCCCAGACGTCGTAGGCGTATTCACCGGCGTCCAGAGCATCAATATAGAACTGTAAGTAGTTGGGCTGCGTCGGGTCGGCATACGGTGGGTTAGAACCGCTGTAATCCTCGGCCGCCACGAGCAGGATCGGATTACCGGTGGCGCTGGTGACGGTGTAATTATGGGGACCCAACGCACTGCTATTGTAGTTGATTTGATAGCTCACGTTGTCGCCAGCCTGCTGACCGGTGATGACAGCTTCGTACTTACTGTAGTAAATGCCGGGCTCGTCGTGGTAGGTCTCGCCCAGCTTTTCGGCGAAGCCGGCCGATTGTATATCTCCTCCGTTAATGCTGTAATCAAGTGAAAGGTCCAGCTCTTTACGGGCCAATACCTCGATGATCTGGTCCGGACCGTAAGAGTCTGTCACCAGTGTATGGTAAATGTCCTCTGCGGGCATGCCCACTGGTGAGACAGGATGGGCCGGATCGAGCGCGCTCTCGCCCAGGGAAAGCGCAAACTCCAGGTTGTCCTCGAAGACGGTCTGCACCAACTCTTCGTCGTCGGGGAATTCAAAAGCGTAGCCAATAGTCAACTCAACTACATAGGTCGGCACTCTAGCGTCGCTGTAGGCCCAGTCATCGAAATCGCCGTTGGTGATATACAAATCTGCCCCGACGCCAGGGTCGTAGCCGACATTGTTAATACTATCCCAGATGGCCGGATTGGCATCCGTGCCTGCTTGGGCAACAAAGATAGGGTCATCCAGGCTTGGCGTTTTGACCTGCCATCCCTCTGGATAAAGGATTAAGTTGCCAGAGGTATGATAGGAAATGGCGTATTTGAAATCCTTGCTCTCGATAAAATCCACCACTGCTTGCGTTTCCGGCTCAGAGTTGGGTGCAGTACCCCGGTAGGTTTGATCAGACCAACTGGGGCTGGAGCCCTCGTCGTCAAGGCCCCAATGGGCGGCGAAATTCCTGTTGAGATCCACGCCATCCAACACAGTAATCTCTTTGTCGCCGTCGTTATCACGCAGGTTCTTGCGCCAAAGCCGCTCATTGGTGAAGGTGTACTGGTAGCCATCGGGGTTGGCCACGGGGATGACCCAGATCTCCACGTTATCAAGCAGATCCGTTACGCGCGCATCTGAGCCATAATTCTCGGTAAGATAGTTGATCAGGCGCATGCCCATCTCAGTGGCAACCCACTCACGGGCATGATGGGTAGTCAAGTACAGAACCTGCGGCTTGTTCCGGGGGCCCTTTTCATTTGTGATGCGCATGGCCAACATCGGCCGTTTTTGGATACTATGGCCAATGGTCTTGAGTTCGGTGAGCTTCGGGTAAGTGGCGTGGATCCGGCGCAACTGGGCCCTGATACCTGTGACCGGCTCGTCAAAGCTCTTGTAAACTTCGTACGGTGTTCCGATCTTATGTTCGGGTCCCTTACCTGGTACGTCTGCCCAGCTAAAATCCTCGTTGCCTAGTTTCTTTTCGTCGAAGGCTGACACAACCGCTTCTACTATGTAGCCCTGCATGGCAAGACCACGTGGGCCAATTGTTACGTCGCCCTCTTGCACAGAGGCGATGTCAATGCCCATGGCAGCTAACCGCCTGACCTGACCGTAATTTTTGGCCTCGATGGAAACCATTTTCAACTGGGGTTCCTGCGACTGCGCGCTCGTGGCGCCCCCTATGCTTAAGATAAAAATTAGCGTCGTTATCAACACCAGAAAAAACAATCCTTTTCTTTTCATCACTATTCTCCTAATTTTGAATGAACGGATTAGAGGTTCAGATCGCTTACGTTCTGGCTCCGCTCCATTTGAATACCTTTAAGTTTCTAGAGGAAATCATGGGGATTCTTAGGAACTCGCGGGTACTCATGGGATGTGCACAGTCACGGATCCGGCGATCAATCCAATAAATCAAAGACTAACCGAAATCCCAATTTACATAGGCTTTTCTCCTTTCCAGAAAGGGTGCGATGCGACACGCATAAAATGATTCGCAGGTCCAACTTTAAGACTTGTACCACAGGTCAATCCACGCCTAAGCGAGCGCAATTTGATAGCATTCTTTGTGTGAAACTAAGGTGCATCTGTCGTAGGCGACTAATAAATTGAGCTCCTATGGACCAATCAAGCGAAATGTAAGGAAGCTTACATTTGAGGCAAGGCTACTATATCATATTGCGGGATTTAATGTCAACATGGGGATTGAGACACATGGGGGATTGAAACTGGGGGATTGAAACGTGGATAAATTTAACATAGGCTGGATAATAGGGGAAGATGTTACAGGGGACGGAGCCAGACAATTTAAGAGACAGTCAATGGATTGAGCAACTACTTGAAGCTGTTCACCCAGGTTATTGGGGATGTGCAAACAGGTCGCACGGTACAAAGCATCAAAGAGGGAATTATGGCCACCGGGAGCCTACGATGCCGCCCATTGCAGCCCATAGGGATGGGGTCCTAGTTGGGTTTTGGCTCGCGAATTGCAGGAATTAGAAACCTGAAACAGCCCCCAAAAGTGCCCCCTGGAAGTAAGCCGCCCAGGATCAAGAAGGTGATATGTTGCCGTTCATCTGGTGATTGATGCGGCAATATGCTGGCCCAGAACAAAGCATTCATCAGGCAAATTCCAGCGCCAACTGCGGCAGCAAAGGCTACATATTTTAGCTGGGGTATGTCACGTACACCGTTGTCGCCGCTCCTGCTGCTCCCGGCACCATCAGAAGGCAGCTGGTCGTCTTTTTTCGCCGCAGGTTCTGCGTCCGGTTCACTTTGGGACCTGGCGACAGATTTGTTTGATCTAAACCAGGCGTTCGATGGAC
>JAACFF010000063.1 GCA_009937635.1 Chloroflexota bacterium | reverse complement strand
GAGCGTGGTGAGTAAGTGAGGGGCGAGTTCAGAGTGAGGGTGTGGCGTGTGAATGGAGAGTGGATTAGATGGCTTTTTGGGTAACACTTTTGCGTAGTTTGTTCGCGATTGGTTTGGGCGTGGCTTTGATTATAAATTCGGATACAGCACGGCCGCTATTGGGCAACTTCTTGGGTTTCTATTGGGTGTCGGCGGGTATCATGAGCGTTCGCTGGAACGCTTCTGGCGAACGAGCAGGAAAACTAACAATAACGCTGGGCATAATTGGTATTCTGGCTGGTCTAGCTGTGGTAAGTCGCAACCTGACCGCCAATCTTTTTGGCGAAGCGCTTGTGGTCGCGATTCTGGGGGGCGTAATCGTCTTGACCGGGTTGTTGCATATCTTTTTTGGATTCAGGCCGCGGGAGGGTCGTCATCGCAGATTGACCAGCAGTTTGCTGGGCGTTTTTGAAGTGATCTTGGGCTTGATATTGTTCATTGAGCCTCTGGAGCGCAGGCCCATATTGAATGGTGCCGCGATGGTGTGGGCGCTGCTGGGAGGGGCGATCTTAATGTACGATGCATTTCGTATCCGGCGTCTGCAGCAGATGGAAAAAGACACATGAAGGAAACAAAAGTTGTGGAGATATCTGGTGATCTCGGATGAGCTGACGGTCGTCAAGGGCAGAATGGTCGTTTCTTCACGTCTCTTGGTTTTCTCTACGATTGTGCTTATGATCGCTACAGTCATCATCTTGCTCCTATACCTGTTGGGCTAGAAAATCCATGACGGTATAATTTTAACAAGAGTTAGCCGCTGGCAGCGAGCTCTCAATGAGACAATATTAGATAGCGATTGCCAACAATAATTGAATATGGTGATTGTTGGTAGACGATTTACCAAAGGGTGTCTTCCAAATAAGTTGGAGCGAGATCTTGATAATCGAAATGGTACGTGGACAAGACGGATGAACATGGAGATAAATGCGGCAAAATCAGTTCTCGTCCGTGCTCGTCAGCGTCCATTCATAATTGAAATGAAACACACCCTTTTCCGAATTGTCCTACACTTGGAGAGGAGGATCTTATGAATACGATTTTGGTAGCTTTGTTTGCGCTGGTGCTTGGCGGACTGTTTCTTCTATGGGGTTACCGCATTTTCCTGGTGATGCTCCCTATTTGGGGATTTTTCGCCGGGTTCTGGCTGGGTGCGCAGACGACGAGTTTGCTGTTTGGGGCAGGGTTTCTGGCCACGACGACAGGTTGGGTTGTTGGATTTTTCATTGGCTTGATTTTTGCCCTGCTGTCTTATTTTTTCTATATGTTTGGCGTGGCTTTGATAGCGGCGGCCGTTGGTGCGGCTCTGGCGACTGGCTTTTTGTCGCTCTTTGGGCTGGAGACAGGGTTGCTGGTATTCCTGGCCGCTCTCGTGGGAGCGGTCGTGGTTGCCGGGTTAACGTTACTGCTCAATTTGCAGAAGTATGTGATTATCATTTTAACGGCCGTAGGCGGGGCAAATTCGGTCATTCTGTCGGTATTGCTGCTGTTCGGCCGTGTTTCGCTTGACGATCTATCGGCTGCCGGCAATGCTATCCGGCCCGTCTTGCAGGATTCCTGGTTCTGGGCCTTGGTCTGGATCATTTTGGCCGTGGTGGGGATCGTCTTCCAGATCCGTACCAACCGCACCTTTATTTTTAAGAAGGAATATCATGTAGAAGGTTGGTATTAAGCATTTACTATTGTCGAGTATGAATAATATTGCTGGCAGGATAGATGGCTCGTTGATCTCCTTCTGACTAACCATCGAAGCGGTAGACGTTCTAGCTGGCTGACCAAACAGTTCAAATTCTACGGAGAACCCATTATGTTTTTCTATATAGACCCCGTTTACTTCTGGTACGTTTTTATCCCGGTGCTGATCATCTCGATTGGCGTGCAGATTTATTTGAAGAACACCCACGCCAAGTGGAGCAAAGTCGCCAACAGCGAACATGCGCCGGGCATGGTGGTGGCAAAGCAAATCTTCAACGGAACGTCTCTGCAAACGATTCCTTTGGAGCGTGTGCCCGGCAATCTGACGGATCATTTCGACCCGGGCGCCAATGTGGTACGTCTTTCCGATTCGACGGCAAAACAGACTTCCGTGGCGGCCATGGCGGTTGCGGCGCACGAGTTGGGCCATGTACAGCAATACCAGGACGGTTCGGCCATGATCAAGGCGCGCGGTTTTCTGCTGCCGGCGCTGAAATTCAGTCCAACTCTATCCTATATCGCCCTTTTCCTCGGTTTCTTTTTCAATATGACGGGGCTGATCTGGGTTGGCATCTTTTTCTTCGCCTTGATGGTACTCTTCTCCTTGCTGACGATTCCGGTAGAGTTCAATGCCAGCAATCGCGGACTGCGCCTCTTGGAAGAAGCGGGCCTGATGCATACGGATGAGGATAGGAAAGGATCGCGAGCGATGCTGAGGGCAGCCGGGTTGACCTATGTGGCTGCGGCCGTGACTTCTATTTTGCAGTTACTTTACTACATCAGCGTTGCCCAACGGCGGAGTTAAGGGCCAGCGACGAGTGGCTACTAGTGAGTGGTGAAGATGCTGAATAAGTTTAGAGGGTGGGATTGGAGTGGCGGAGGAAGCTATGAAACGTGATGGTGGGTATGGTGACTATGAATTTATTGCCGACCTTTATGATCATGTCGTGCCATATCGTGAGCGGCAGGATGTTTCTTTTTTTGTTGAAGCAGCGAAAGAAGTGGATGGATGGGTGCTAGAGGTGGGATGTGGCACGGGACGGGTTTTGATCCCGACGGCGCGGGCCGGAGTTAGGATTACCGGACTGGATATCTCGCCGCATATGCTGGCGGTGTGTAAAGAACGGCTGGGAGAAGAATCAGCGGAAGTTCAAAATAGGGTAAGATTGGTTGAAGGGGATATGCGTAACTTTTCTGTGGAAAGATCCTTTTCTCTGGTAACTATACCTTTTCGGCCGTTTCAGCATCTCACTACCGTCGAGGATCAGTTGGACTGCCTGGGAAGCATTCAGAGACATCTGGCGCCAGGTGGACGTCTCATCCTGGATCTCTTTAATCCATCGCTGGAGGCGTTGACCAGAGACAATCTGGGCCAGGAACTTGGAGATGAACCTGAATTCAGCACGCCAGATGGGCGAAAGGTGAAGCGTTTAAACAAGATCGTCTCCCGTGACCATTTTAAGCAGGTTATCCAGGTGGAGTTGATCTATGATGTAACTTACCGGGATGGCCGCGAAGAACGATTGGTACATGAATTTCCGATGCGCTACCTGTACCGTTTTGAGGCGGAGCACCTGTTGGCCCGGGCTGGGTTCGAAATTGAAAATATTTATGCGGATTACAACAAACAGCCGTATGGAAGCATATATCCCGGTGAGTTAATATTTGTGGCGCGTTCGCTGTCATAATCAGGAGTAAAGGATGAATCAAGGCCACAAACCGTTGGTTAGAAACCCAATCATCCGCGTTGGTATTATTTGGGCAATTCAGACCATAGCTCTGATCATTATGTCCTTCATCTTGCGGGGACTTGCGATTGACAGCATCGGAACGGCCGTCGTGGCCGCAGCCGTTATCGGTTTGTTGAACGCATTGCTGTGGCCCATCTTAAGCTATATATTGTTGCCCTTCGCGGTATTCACATTAGGCTTACTTGCTCTGGTGCTTAACGGAATCATCATTTGGTTGGCAGGGCAGTTTGTATCCGGGTTTGAGGTCGCTACTTTGGGCACCGCTATCTGGACGGCACTGGGATTGACGGCGATTAACGTCATCTTCAGCACACTGCTAACTATCGACGACGATAATTCCTGGTATCGCAATGTCGTAAGGCGCCGTGCCAAGCGCATGGCCAGGGCGGAAGAGACAGACGTGCCCGGCATCTTGTTCCTGGAGATCGACGGTTTGGCACGACCAGTGCTGGAAGAGGCAATGCGCAATGGATATGCGCCTGTGATGGCCAGTTGGTTAAAGGATGGCAGCCATAAGTTGATTGAATGGGAAACCGATCTTTCGTCGCAGACCTCTGCCAGCCAGGCCGGCATTTTGCATGGCAATAACAACGATATTCCCGCCTTTCGATGGTACGATAGGGAACGTAAGGAAGTGATCTCGTCGAGTGACCCGGATGAAGTGGCCAGTTTGGAGCAGAGACATTCAGACGGCAAGGGATTGCTGGCCAATAACGGCGCAAGCCGGGGCAATCTCCTTTCGGGCGATGCGACTTATGTGAGCGTGACTGCCAGCACGATGAAGGATCTGTCGCGCCTGCATATGACGGACTTTTACGCCTATTTTGTTAATCCGTATAATTTTGCGCGCACCTTGTTGCTGGCGATCTGGGACATTTTTCTGGAGATACGGCAATTTCGCAAAGCGCGACGCGAGGATATCCAACCGCGCTTAGACAGACGCCATCGCGGTGGTAAATATCCGCTTCTACGGGTGTTTACGACAGTCATCATGCGTGAGCTGAATGTGTACACGCTTATCGGCGATATGTACTCAGGTGTACCCGCCGCTTATGCGACCTTTGTGGGGTATGATGAAGTGGCGCACCATTCAGGTGTGGAATCGAAAGATGCCCTGGATATTCTGCGCAAGCTGGACGAGCAGTTCGGGCGGTTGGCAAATGCAGCGGAGCAAGCGCCACGGCCGTATCACTTTGTTATTTTATCCGATCATGGCCAAAGCGGTGGAGCGACTTTCTTACAGCGGTATGGCTTGAACTTGCAAGATCTCGTTCAACGACTGGCCAAAGAGTACCAGGTGCAGGCGATCACGGAAACGAACGAGGCGTGGGGCCATGTGAATGTTTTTCTGACTGACACGATCAAAAATGATGAGAAATCAGGTAAGACGATAGGTAGGGTGGTCAAGAAGAGCACGGTGGACGGTGATGTTAAGCTAAGGCCGAGGGATGCGGAAGAAGAGGAAGTCAAAGAAGGTGCGCAAATATTGGTACTGGCTTCGGGCAACCTGGGCCTTGTCTATGGGACGCGTCTAGAAAAACGGGCCACGATTGAAGAGATCGAATTGGTTTATCCAGGCATGCTTGAAGGGCTGGCCCAGCATGAAGGAGTTGGCTTTGTGATGGCGCATTCGGAGGAGCATGGGCCGGTGGTGGTTGGCAGTAACGGCCGATCTTATCCGGCGCAGGATCGCGTCGAAGGGGACGATCCACTGCTCGGATTTGGCCCCAATGCGGGAAAACATCTGTTGCGCTATGATGCCTTCAAGGATGCGCCTGATCTGTATGTGAACAGTTTTTATAATGCGCAGGCGAATGAAGTGGCGGCTTTTGAGGAGTTGATCGGCTGTCATGGTGGTATGGGCGGTTACCAGACACGGCCGTTTGTGCTATATCCGTCAGAATTTGCCTTGGAAAATGAACATCCTGTTGGGGCCGCAGCAGTCTACCATCAATTCAAACAGTGGCTTGTTCAATTGCATGGAGACAATGGCGCGGTAGATAAGCGATGAAAGAACAAAATACACAACGTGCTATGGTTTTATCTGCGCTTGGTTATGGCGCAGGCATGGCGGCCGGTACCCTTCTGATTTTCTTCTTGCTCAATAATCAGCTGATCGACGCCCTGGTTTCATTGCTAGATCGGCTGCAAATTTTCTTACGGCTGTTGTTTGGCATAGCGTTAATCTTTGTTGTCGTTGGTTTGGGCGGCGGCGTTGGCGGGGCAATTGGCGGCTGGGTTTTGAGCGGGGTCAGCGATGCAGATAACCGGCGGAGCTTTACCTGGCGTAGCGGAGCGAGTTTTTTCCTGGCTCACGCTATCCTGGTGATTCCTCTCTTGCTAGTTACTTATTTTGTTGGCTTTCTGAATCCGGACATAGATACTACTTTTAGCAAGCTGCCGACATTGTTTGCTGCTTACGGACTACTCTATGGTGCGCTGGCCGGTCTGCTACTCGGATGGCTGACAGTTGGCCTACGACAGACTCTTGGTGTTTTTCTGGCTTCGCTCATAGGCTTTGGCGTGGGCGGCTGGCTGGCCGGGGCGGGCATTTATCTGTTTGGACAAATTGACAGTCCGGGACGTTTGGTGTCTGTCTTAAGTGCAATGGCGATTCTCTTGGTTTTTGGCGCGGGTGGAGGTGCGGCGCTGGGATTTGCTTATCAGTACGTCCACGAGAAACGTACATTCTTACCACAAACACGTGGTTGGCGAACTGTCCGTAATGTCGTGTTAGGGATTATCGCCCTAACTTTGCTGCTGGCTCTGGGCAGGTTAATCGAAACATTGACTATCCGGCCGGCGGACCTGGCTCAAACGCTGCCCTTGACTACTATAGGCACGCATTGGTTGGCGGCTGAGGAAGAGGAAATAGCCGCCTTAAATCCTGGCCCGGTGCCAGAATTGTTTGTGGATGGCAACGGCCATGCCGTGGAAATTTGGTGTGATGCCGTCGGACAGGTCAACGTACAGGTTGGTGGTGACGAGGCGGTGTTAATACCTTTTCCAAGATGCCTCAACCAACCGGTCGTGGCCGAAGATGGAGAAGGAACATTGCACCTGGTCTGGTATAGTGATGAGGCGATTAAGGTAACAGGCGTGCCTAGCTCCGGTCACTTCCTCTATGAGAGCACCGGACATACGTCGGGATGGACGGAGCCTGTTATCGTCGCCCGCCCTCAGGACCTTACGCAGCCGGTGCTTAGTTCCACGGCAGATGGCACGGTGTTGCTGGCCTGGGACGATCAAGGGCAAAGCAAGTTCGCGACACAAACGGCATATAATTGCGACGATGTGCCGTTATCGGAGCTGGGGGAGGTCATGTATACGGCCGTGCGGCAGGAGAAATTCCGACCGGCTAGCGACCCTATTCCTTATTGTCACAACCGGTATGACCGCCTACTTTTTACGCCGAATCCCACCTCGCCAGATAGTGATTTGCCCAAGACCGAGTATGGTGCGTTTGATCTGGTGGCGGACCTGGTGAGGACGGCCGAATATGAAGTACTCTTTACGACGATGCAGTGGGACAAGCCCTCGGAATTTGGCAGTCCCGGATTGACTTTGACGACGGCCGTAGCTGACCTTTATGAAAAGGTGAAGGCCAATCCGGATGCATACCCGCGAGGCATGACGGTGCGCATATTGCTGGGCAATGTGCCGGAGTTAGCGGTATTCGAGCCTACAAACCAAATGACCAGCTTGCTGCAGGATTTGCGAGATGCAGGGGTGACGGAAATGGTCAACGAAGAGATCGGATGGAATCTGGAGGTTGCCAACTTCGGCGGTGCATGGCCTCATGCGCACAGTAAATTTGTGGTCGTGGATGGTAAAACGGCGCTGGCAGCCGGCTTCAACTACAGCTATTTACATCTGTCTAAATCCCATCCTTCCGGCAAGGGATTGGATATGAATGATCTGGCTTTACAAATCACGGGTCCGGTGGCACAAACGGTGATGGCCGCTTATGATGATCTGTGGTCTGGGTCGGACCTAATTAGCTGCTCGACGTTCCCTCCGCCACTACCTACACTGGAGTTCTTGTGGTGCGACAGGAGCGTCGCCGAAGCGGATCACGTGCCGGAGGTGATGCGTTTTTACCCGACAGATGGGGGTGCAAATGCGTTTGCGCTGCATCATACGATGGTATTCCTGGAATCGGACGAAGCCATTGCCGGCGTTCTGGAATCAGCGCAAGAAACGATTGACATTTTTGAGGTTAACTTTTCCCTGGACACAATATGTATTGTCGCGTCGTTGTTGGGCGGAATTTGCGATGCGCAGGAGCTTGCCCCGCCTTACATGAAGGCTCTCGTCAAGGCCGTAGTAGAGAATGATGTTCAAATACGTGTCCTGGTAGAGCCATCGGCCATGAACGGCCTGGAAAACCGTATCGCTATTCGTTGGATACAGGACGAATTAGAAAAGCATGGCAAAACCGACAATGTGAGCGTCAAATTCTACGATGGCAAGATGCACGACAAAGGATTTCTCGTCGATGATCAATTGCTAGTTATTGGCAGCCAGAACTTTCATTGGAGTGCCTGGGATACCCCTAGCTTGACCGAGTATAATATGGCGACTGAAGATCCAACGGCCATTCAAGATTTTCTACAGGACTTTGATTACCAGTGGGAAAGAGGAAAAGCGGCGGCGGAAAGTATGGTTGTTGAGTAGTTTGAGAGTCGGGTAGTCGAGCAGGCTGATAGTCCGGTGGTCGAGTGGCCGGAATAATAGCCTGGCGAAGAATTTGCAACTATTGGTTCAAGCGTTGATTTGGAAGGAAGGTGACAGATGTTGGCGAATATTTTGATTATTCTCGGAATTTTGTTCTTGCTGGTGCTTATTCTTGCGCCGGTGTTTTATTATTACAACCGAGACAAGTATGGGACAGGAGAGGAGGAAGAGGCTCAGGAAGACGGGCAGGAAGGGCAATAGGAATAAGGAACCATTTTAGCGATTTGATCGTTGCCAACTTTTTTGAAAGTTGGCAACGATTTAGTTTTGGCAAATATGGCGCGAATTAACCCTCATTTAAAACAAGCTTTGATCAGCGGGCCCGTTTATGGAGCAGGCTTGTTGATAGGCATGGTTGCCATGCAGCTCATCGGCAGCGGTATTTCGCCTGAACTGTTCCTAATCGGCGGCCAGGGCCTTCGGCTGGTGCAGGGGATTCTGCTTGCGTTTGTGATCGCCGGTATCGGTGGCTTCTTTGGTGGCTTTGCCGGCGGATGGACGTTGCCGGTGGTTGGACGGCCGAAGGGGCGTTGGGGCTACGCCTGGCAAAGCGGTTTTACCTTTGCCGTAGGCATTGGGATCCTGATATTTCCAGTCTTGTTGATCATCTCCCTTTTGTCCTTTTACGAAATCCCCACCATTCCGGCACGCGTCTTTGGCCTGGTATTTGGCATCGTGGGACTTGTGTTTGGCTTGATCGCGGGCGGCGTTCTCGGAATCTGGACATTGCGTCGCTTTGTTGCACGCATCACGTGGGCCAGCGCACTGGGTTTTGCCCTGGGCGGTGCCGGCCTAGGTTATGGTCTCTGGCGTTACTTGCTATCTGTTACGGCCGGGCAGTTGCATACGGGCTCTATTAATTGGCTCGTTTTCGGTACCATCCTTTTCGGAGCCTTGGGTGGAGCAGGACTGGGAGCTGCCTATTACAGGACGGCCGATCAATTTTCAGACGGCGCGCTGCCGACTCACCGGTCGAAGAAAAAGCGGTGGTACCGCCTGGTTGTCATTGTCGGCGCTGCCCTATTCTTGTTGACGATTCTGATCCGGCCTATGGTGGCCGCCGTAGGGGATTTGCTTACCCCAGTTGACGCCGCGCTGAGCCCACTATTGGACTTGCAGACAACAGGGACGCATTGGCTTGATGCCAGGCAACTAACCACAGGCGCGATCGAGCCGGCTCTCTTTGCGGGTCAGGGTGGGCAATTGGCTTTAGCGTGGGTGGAGGAAAGCCACGTTGTCATGACTACTGGGCAGTGGTCTGGGGAAAATCAGAGCACGGAATGGCAGCAGCCAGTGCAGATTTCTGAGTTGCAAGACCCGGTTCGCAGCGAGCCGCAAATCGTCCTTGACGGTGACGGCCGAAGCCATCTCGCCTGGATCGAAGCGGTTGAAGGCGGTGGCGAGGCGGTCTTAACAAGCCGCTGCGAAGATGGGCTCTGTTCAGAACCTGTGGTCGTGTCCGCTGAAGCGGCTTCTGGTTGCGCAAGGCCACCGGTGCCGGGCAACAGGCACCCCACATTGGCGATTAATGACAGGGGATCTGTTGTCTTGGTATGGGAGAACGAAAGCGGGATGCTACCGTTCGCATTGTGGCCTGCTGAGGGAGAGGCTCCTCAGGTTGCCAATGGCTGCGTACCAACGCCAGAAGCAAGAGGGGGAAGCCAGCCCAGAATTGTCAGCGGACCTGAAAGCGACTTTACCCTGGTATTTAGCTCATCCACGGGCGATACCTTTAGCAGTCAATATGCTGGTGGAGAATGGGACTCTGAGCCTTTGCTGCTGGGTAGCGGCCAATTCCCTTCCGTATTTGTGGATGATAATAACGTGCGGCACGCGAGTTGGTGCGATGGGGATGGGGTCATCTATTGGAACGACGGCCGAACTGAATCTGTCGCTCCTGTGTCCTGTCAGAGCCGTCCCGAGTTAGGCATGGATGAGAACGAGCGGGTGCACATCGTCTGGTTTGCCGATGAGGTTGAGAATAACAGCGGCCAGACCAATATGGCTGAAGTACTCTATGAAAGTGTGCAATTGGCAGGCGATTGGACAACGCCGGCAGTTGTCGCCCAAGTTGGACGGGCGACCCAACCTGTCATGGCAAGTGCAAAGGATGGTAGTCTACATCTGGCCTGGTCTGGCCTCGACCAGTTGAGTTATGCAGCCCAGGTGCAGTATCAATGTGATGGCGACGATCTTTCAAGTTTAGGACAGATTGTGTACGACGTCGGCCGGCAGGAGCGGTATATTCCGGTGGAAGATCCCGTTCCTTATTGCCAGAACCGTTACGACCAGCTCATTATCACGCCTAATCCGGCTCCGGAATATAGCGACCAGATGCCAACACCCAACGGCGCGTTTGATTTAGTGGCTGACCTTATTCGCACAGCTGAATATGAGGTGTTATTCTCGACGATGTGGTACGCGGAAGCGGCCAATAATGACAGCCCTGGCAGCGTTGTAGCGACAGGTGTGGCTGATCTGTACCAAAATCTAAAGGCGCATCCTGAGCAATATCCACGCGGCATTACGGTGCGCATTTTACTAGACAATCCACCTGAGATGGCCAGGGGCGAGGCGACGGGACAACTATGGTCGCTGCTAGGCGATTTGCGCCATGCCGGCATTGACAGGATGGTCGATCCGGCGATCGGCTGGCGGCTGGAAGTTGCTGACTACGAAGGTAATATGCCACACAGCCATGTCAAGAGCGTGATTGTTGACGGTAAGACGGCCGTAGCCGCGGGCTTCAATATGACCTACGATCATTTTCCGAAGGATCATGTCTCGGGCAAAGGCAACGACCGTTTTGATCTCGCGCTGCAAGTGACGGGGCCCGTGGCTCAGTCAGCGTTACGTATGTTCGACGATATGTGGATTGGCGCGGATGAACGATATTGTTTGAGCTTTGATCCACCCCTGGGCATCCCCTGGCAGGTTACTTGTTTTGATCGTTCTGCCGAAGGCGACCACGCGCCTGAAGTGCTGCAGTTCTATCTGCCCGGTGATGACGATCACGCCTTTTCTCTTTACCGCTCTAAGGTTCATGATGCGGCCGATATCCAGACTGTAGATGCGCTGCGGTCCGCACAGGAGTCGTTGGATATCATTCAGGTTAATTTCAGCCTCGACCTGGTGTGCAACTTGAACATCCTCTTTGACATTTGCTCCGCTGAAATCTCCCCGGACTACATGCCGGCACTTATTGAGGCCGCGGAAAACGGAGCCAAGGTTCGTGCGCTGGTGAAGCCAAGTCCCTTTGAGGGGATCGAGAATAATGTGGCCCTTGACGCTTTGGACAGTCGCATGCGCGAGCTTGGACTTGAGGACCAGGTAGAAATTCGCTTCTACGATGGCCCAATGCATCCCAAAGCGGCATTAATCGACGAACAAATGCTCATTGTTGGCAGCCAAAACTTTCACTACAGCGCCTTCGGCAGTGGCGGTGGGTTAAACGAATATAGCTTTGCGGTGGAGAATGACAAGGCTGCTGAGGATTTTAGCCGTGCGTTTGAGTTTCTCTGGGAACAAACCGAGCCACGCAGTCAAACAGCCAATAATTAATTGTTGAACTCTTGAATACTTTGGCAAGCTCAATATAAGTTGGCTAGATGGTTAACGCAGTCGACGATTGGCCAAACGGCCGGCTACTCTCAAATACACAAGATGCAGGGATTACCAGCCCATCGTGCTGGCGATGACGGGGATAAGCTGGTTGGCGATTTTGCGATGGCCTGCGGCATTGGGATGCCAGTCACAACCATAATCCACGGCTGATAGCTCTAGATTGTTGTCGATCTTGACGAAGTGTACGCGGTCATCCTGCAACACTTCGCGCATTTGGGTCACCACGGAGCGAATCGTGGCCTCGGCGGGATCAACCATGATGGGGCCGGCGATGGCGAAAATGTGCGCTTGCGGATATCTATTGCGCACCTTGACGATTAGCTCTGTGTAGCCTTGAAGAAACACTTCTCCAGCGGGGTGCGGCGCAGTGGAGAAGTCATTGGTTCCCAGGTTGACGACCACGGCGTCTGGTACCCAACGAGTGAAATCCCAGTTCTGTGTATCCGTATCGGTCGTGGTGCCCTCATAATAGGTCAGCATCGTTCCCGCTGACATCTTGCTGTCGGCGTTGTAGTTACGCACGATACCTACCCCAGAGACGGCAATGATCGTGTACTGCGCGCCAAACTCCGCGGCAGTTTGGGCGGCGTAGGTGAGTTCTACATTTTCAGTGGCCGGGCTAAAAACACAAGTAGGGGAGTTCCCTTCGCTGCCATAGCCGGCGGTGATGGAATCGCCTATGAATTCAATGCGTCGATCATTGGTTGGTGGCAATGAAAGTAGGTCACGCCCCGCATCTAGTTCGAAGCCAAGAAATTGCGGCGTACCATAAAAGGTTTCAGTGCGCTTGGTCAGCCGGAAACTGTGTTGCGTATCTGCCAGGCCCTCGGCTACCACGTATCGCTCTTGCCCTGGGCGCGTGATGAGCAACGATGGCTGGTCGTCAACGTAGACGTTATAGAGGTTCTGGCCGTCAGCAAGAAGCACGGACAATGATGTGCCTTCAAAAGCAGCTTCAATGGTGATCCCCGGCCAGTCAAAGGCCGGCCGCGAGGGATCGCTGGAATCGATGCGACCGGTGTAACGAATTAGTTGATTGTCGGCCGTTATTCGTTTTACCTGTTGCGTTTGGGCTTGCGCCGCAGCAGGCTTGGAAGCAGGCGTGATTGGTGACGTGGTCTGATCGGCCTGTGACCCAAGCGGCAATGGCTGAACCAATCGGGCTTCTATAGATGAGGCGAGGGGGTCGGTCGACTCACCGCAGGCGGACAAGAGAAAAAGCAGCGCCAATATCCAGAGCCTTGACCTAGATTTCACCAATGCCATGCTTTTCAAAGGTATTTTCCTGGAGTGGGGTGGAATCTTGATCATAAGGATCGGTCTGGGTCATCGTCGCGCACAAAGCGCTTGCCCAGGCGCAGTAGCCACATCGGCCGTCGCAATTGTCGCCACAAGGAAACGGCTGTCCAGGAACTACGCACGGGTTCGCCGCTGTAGCGCTGCTTGACGAACAGACCGGTCAACTGTTTGATCGGGGCACGGACACTCTTGACAAGGCGGGCCAGCCGTGGATAGTCGCCTAGTTTATCGATCCTGTGCAGCAGTTCGTCGCTGAATTCGTTGGGTGTCTGGCTGGCCGGCAGGGGGTGGCCCAGATGGCGCGCGTTGCGCTGCAAACGGCCGTAAGCCCACTCTACGTCACCGCCAGATTTACCGCGTCGTCTCATCAGCCAGAACAGCAGGCCGGCGCCGGCGAGCAGCGCAATATAGACCAGCAACAAAGAAGACCAGGAAAATGAGGATTGCGGCTCCTTTTCCGGTATCGGCGCTGTCTCTTCAGGGGATGATTCAAATTCCTGGTATCGCTCAGTTTCTTCCCACTCCGCCGGTGGATCGTGTGGGCTAATAAACTGGGCTGTGGGCTCAAATTCGACCCACCCATAACCGGCGAAATAGACTTCTGCCCAGGAATGGGCGTTGATCTGCCGTACGGTCTGCATGCCATCCTCTTCCGCCGGCTGGGCCAAAAAGCCGGTGGCGATGCGCGCTGGCAAGCCCAGATTGCGCGCCATAACCACCATCGACGAAGCATAATAGTCACAATATCCCTCTTGCAGCTCAAACAAGAAGTAGTCAACAGGATCAACGTCAGGCGGAGGCAGCTCCACTTCCAGGGAGTAGTTATATTGGCGGAGAAAGCGTTCGATAGCCCGCGCCTGATCATACGGGGTCGGCGCCTCAGCAGTTACTTCTGCGGCCAACTCGTGAATCCGTGCCGGCAAATCATCAGGTAATTGCGTATAGCGAGCAGAAATGGAGGATGGAACGTCGTCCAGAGATGCTTGCCGCAGTTCTTCTGGCGTGGCTGCAGTCACGCGCGATACGGCCTCATAGCGAGGTCCTTCTTCAGTCACCGCACGCACGAAATCTGTTTCTCCGCGCCAGTAGGTTTTCACCGGCTGGCTGTAACTCAGGGGCAGGCCGAGGGTGTAGCGACTGATACGATTGTCGTAGCGCCAGTTGACCGACTGCTCGATTAACATCTGGCTCTCCGCCGGCGGCAAAGGGATGGGCTCATAGACGTCGAAGAATTCAGCCCGCTCGTCCGATAGGGCCCACCCGCGTCCTGTATAAATTTCGTAACTTAGAGCACGCCAATGGCGGGCCAAATTAAGTGTGGCTGACTGGGGTCCCTGGACCAATTCAGTTGCCGCTGTCATGACAATGATCTTCTCTAGTTCTGGCGCATTGCCGAGCAGGAAGGAACGGGGCATTATGCCCGCCCCGCCGGCCTGTCCAGGAGGAATTTGCTGTCCACGCGGCGGCGCTACACCGCCAAAGGCGCGATCCAGGAATGCTTCTACTTCGGCGACTGCCGGCTGGCCCAGGATCGCCTGGGCCAGCCTGGTTGGGTTAAAAGATGGCAGTAGAAAGGAGAGGGCGAGTAAAGCAACGCCAATGCCGGTCGCATAAGCTAACATTTCAAGCCGGATCTCGCGCGAGTAATCTACGGCGTGCCGCTGCCAGACCCATTCCAGGTTGGCAAAGTGCAATACGGCCGTGGCCAAGAGGGCCATACCGACGAAGGCCAATGCCGTTTCGATTGCTGCCTGGCCGTAATAACCGTTGATGGCCACGATCAAGCCCATAAGCGTCAATCCCAGCAGCGGCCGGCGCTGCCGGAAGGCGCTCCACCCCACGTAGGCGGCCAGGAACCAGGCTGCCAAACCCATTAAATAGGCAAAGACGATCGTTTCGTTGCTGCGTCCACCACTGAAAACGGCCGTAAACCAGATTCCCAGGCGATCGAGGAACAAAGCGCCGTTCTCCAACCAATAGATACGTAACGCTGCCCAATCCGATAGCAGGAGATATAGCGGAGGCCAGAGATTGCCCAGGGTGAGGGTGGTGATCAGAAAGCCGTAAATGACGATGAAGGTCCAGGCGATCCACGTCTTTAACGGCCGTCTGGCGAGGACAACACCCAGAAGCAATCCCAAGAGCGCCGCCGGCAGGATGACGCCGTCTTCCGGAACCCAGCCAACCGACAGCACGGCCGCGATCAACGTGGCCACGACGCCCACCAGGAGCAGCGAGGACAGCCAACCCTCTTGGGGGCGATAGCGAATCCAGAAGTAAGCCAGCGTTTCCAGAACCATCTTTTGATCTTGCCCTTAGCCGGAGCTAAGCTTCTCTCGTCCTGTTTTTGACTCTGGGCTGGCCACGGCAATGACCTTGCCCATACCCGTGACCTTGAATTCCCAGAAACCGCGGCGTTCTTGCTCTTCAACTGGTTGGCCGACTTCACCACGGCGAATGATGGATGCGGTGAAGCCAAGTTGGCGGACGGCGTCACGTACCCTGCCGGTATTGCCCTGGCCATCGAAACTAGGCCGGTCAAGCAAGATGACGTGACCCTGTATTCCTTGTTTGGCTAGCGTCACCAGTTCGGGCAGCCAATCCGTGGTACCGTCGGATGTGATGATGATCGCTGCTGCTCCTTTTTGAGCCACGCGGCTTAAGTCGTGCATCGCCGCGCCTAGCGTCGTTTGCCCATCAGCATTAACCAGGGCCAGCGCGCGTAAGATCTTCCACTGCTGTCCCTGACCTCTGCCTGGCGGCAAAATGTAAGGATTCAGGCCATATGCGGCTAGCCCAACAGCCCGATTCTGGCGGATGGCCCGGGCGGACAAGGAAGCAGCAAGAAGAACAATGTGTTCTTCTGTGCTTTGCGCTTCGCGGCCCAACTGAACTTCGGCGTGCAGGTCAATCAGAATCCAGATGTCGCCCGCAGCATCGAGATCAAACTGGCGCACAAAAAGCTGACCGCGCCGGGCACTGGTGGGCCAATGGATCCAGCGCAAGGGGTCTTGCGGGTTGTAATCGCGCACGGAAGCGGCATTGACGGTCGCCTGCCAGGACCGTTGGCGGGCACGAACGCGGCCACTGCTCTCGCCCAGGGGAAGCGGGACGGGCAGCCTCCCGTGGATGGGGGGATGGATAATGATTTCCTGGCTCTGCGGGTAGCGGCGCGTTATGGTGAAGATGCCAAAGGGGTCACTGGAGCGGATGGCCCAAGGACCTAGTTGGAACTGGCCCCGCCGCAGGCAGATGGCCGATTCGCGCCATCGGTCCACGTTGCGGGTGCCGACACTACGCACCACGGCCGCCCGGTAGCCTGGCACATTGGATTCGTCGACGATTTCCACCCACAGCGCCGGTACTTCGGCGTTGTTGATGATCATGAACTCCTCGCCCAGGCGGTCGCCAACGGCTACCCAACCAAAACGCAGGCGTCTAGAGGCGTGCAGCCCGCGTGACAACTGCCATACCCAAAAGTAAGCGACGATGAACAGCCCGCCAAAGCCGACGAGCAGCGTATTCCATACCTTGTCCGGTAGTAGTATGGCCCCCAATAAGAGGAATAAGAGCCATAAGAACGGCAACCGAAGGCGCAAGCGAATCGTCGCTTTGGAAGCTGCTGGTGTTAGAAAGGGGGCCTCGGGATCGGCCGTTGCTGCCATAGTATAATTTTGCCACAAGGAGGCGGCTTTGCAAGTGGGTGAAAATACAAAGTGGTGCCGGGCGCCGTCGTTCGTAAGGATTGGGAAACGCGCATACAATGGTGCAGCAATGAAGTTTGAAGCGATTATTTTCGATTTTAATGGGGTTCTGTGGTGGGATGGTCACTTGCAGGATCAGGCGTGGAAGCAGTTCTCGGCGGAGAAAAGAGGGAGTGTTTTTTCTGAGGAAGAGATGCCTGCCGCATTTGCCACCGGCATTGGCGGCATCTTTGCTTTGGGACCCAAACGGAACCATGATGGTCTGGCACAATTGGCGGGCATCACGATGGTGATAGAGAATCTTGCTCAGTTTCCGAGAGAGTGCTTAAGGAGCGAATATGACGGTGCGATTATTTGACACATACTCACGCAGCGTTCGTGAGTTTCAACCCTTGGATCCTCCCCGCGTTGGTCTTTATGCTTGTGGTCTCACGGTTTACGACTATGCTCACATAGGAAATTTGCGTTCGTATATTTTCGAGGACATCTTGCGTCGTGTTCTAGAGTTTAACGGATTTACCGTGCGGCACGTGGTTAATATCACTGACGTAGGGCATCTGGTCTCTGATGCGGATGTGGGTGAAGATAAGATGGAGAAAGGCTCCCGGCGATCTGGTCGCACAGCCTGGGAAATCGCCGAACTTTATACGAAAGCATTCCAAGAAGATTTTCGCAATTTGAATATTCTCGAACCGGTTATCTGGTGCCGGGCGACTGACCATATCCCGGAACAGATCGCATTCATCGCGTGTATTGAGGCCAAGGGCTTCGCCTATCTTACCTCAGATGGTCTCTATTTCGATACTTCGAAATTGCAGGATTATGGCAGATTGGCGCGGTTGGACGTAGAAGGATTAAAGGCGGGTTCACGCGTGGACATGGCGGAGAAGCGAAATGTGACTGATTTCGCCTTGTGGAAGTTTAGCCCGCGTGACCAGCAGCGGCAGATGGAATGGGAAAGCCCCTGGGGCATAGGTTTTCCGGGCTGGCACATTGAGTGCTCGGCTATGGCCGCCAAGTATCTGGGGCCCTTTTTTGACATTCACTGTGGCGGAGAAGATCATATTTCTGTACACCACCCCAATGAAATTGCGCAGACGCAGGTATGCTATGGCACGAACCTGGCTAACTTCTGGATGCATGGTTATTTTCTTCAGCTTGGCCAGATGAAAATGGCCAAATCCCGAGGAGATTTTCTACGCTTGCAAACGCTCATCGATCGTGACATTGATCCGTTGGCTTACCGCTATTTCTGCTTGAATGCGCACTATCGCTCACGGCTCAATTTTGGTTGGGAGGGTCTGGATGGGGCGGCCACGGCATTGGAGCGCTTGCGCATCGCCAGCTATGAGATGGGCGAGGCGGGCACCCCTAACGAGGCTAAAGTGGCTGAGTTTAGAGAGCAGGTGAACAACGATTTGAATATGCCGCGTGCCCTGGCTGTGACCTGGGAACTGGTCAAGGGCGATCTGCCGGACGCAACCAAGAAGGGGACATTACTTGAATTCGACAAGGTGCTGGGTCTTGGTCTGGCAGATTGGCAGCCCGTACGGGAAGTGCTACCGGAAGCAATTCTGCTGTTGGTTGAGCAGCGACAAGATGCGCGTGCCGGAAAGCGTTGGCAGGAAGCGGATGCTTTGCGAGATCAGATTCATGCAGCAGGTTATGAGATTGAAGACGCAGCGGAGGGTCCGCGTGTGCGGCGTCGAATGTAGCCTACGCCCATTATGGAGTGCCGTTCATGGAGGTGAGTGTTAGCCGGTTAAACCTCTAAAATCTTTTTATGAACACGGTATTTCTAAGAGCAGATGCTCAAAATGGAGCGTCTTGGTTGTGTTGTCAATAGTTGCCGCCAGCAGGTTGTGACAAGTTGTTCGAGATTTAATGGTAAATCGTGAGAGTATGGCCAGTGTAAGAGGTGAGCGGCAAAAATTAACCAGGGGCGAATCGAAGCTCACGTTGCGCCGGGCGATCAGCGCCGCTGGCCCGGATACGCAGCCGGCTGACGCGGGCCGCTTCGCGAATTTCAGCGAATGGCTGCGTTGGCTCTCGCGCCCGATCGTACGCTCCATTCGCAATACTTTTCGCAAAAAGGGGCGGCTGGCTTTGACGCTGTTTACGTTGATCATGGCCGGCGGGGTCTTTATCACCGTATTTAATGTGCGCTCTTCTATGGAACATTTTATGGTGCTTTCGGTGCTGGCTAGCATTTCGCGCAGGCGAAACACGGCAAGATTGACTATCCGCGAGGTATTGGCATATGAGTAAGCATGTGGTGCGCAGGGCTACGGCAGGAGATGCAGCTCCAATCCTAGAATTGCGCGAGCGTTCTATTCTGGCGCTGTGCGTGGGCGACTATACCGAAGAGCAGATCGATGCCTGGATGGGGAAACGGCTCGCGAAAGGTTACCAGGAATGGATAGAGAACAGCCCGTTTTTTGTGAGCACCTTGGGCGGCAAGGTGACAGGATATGCCGCCTACAATCCGAAATCGCAGGAGCTGTTGGCGGCGTATGTCGATCCTGATTATGTGCGGCAAGGGGCGGCTACATCATTGGTCGAGGCGATATTTTCTGATGCCAGAGGCCGTGGGCTGGAAAGTTTGTGGCTTGATGCATCATTAACGGCCGTGCCCTTTTACAAAGCAGCCGGCTTTAAGCCGGTGAAAGAAACCACGCACTCATTTAGCGGCGTGCCGCTGGAATGCCTGCGCATGGAGACTGATCTATAGATCATCTCCTCAATCTACAAATTAAACTTAACGCTGATCACATCACCATCTTGCACAATGTAGTTTTTGCCTTCCTGGCGCAGTTTACCGGCGTTGCGCGCCTGGGGCAGGCCGCCTAAGGCAATGAGGTCATTGTAGGAGACCGTCTCGGCGCGGATGAAGCCTTTGGCCAGGTCGGAATGGATGGCTGCAGCAGCTTCGACGGCCGTTGCGCCACGCTTGATGGTCCAGGCGCGCACTTCATCTTCGCCGACGGTGAAGAAGGATTGCAAGCCCATTAAATCGTAGCTAAGGCGAATGGCCTTATCCAGACCTAATTCGTTGACGGCGTATTCTTCCATGAACATGGCCAGGGATTCCTGATCACCGGCGGCGCCGAACTGGGTCAATTCCATCTCCAGTTTACCGCTCATGTTGGTAACGGTTACGCTCTTATGGTTATAGGTGATAGAGGTTATTTCTTGATCCTCGCCTGTGTTGACGACGACCAGCACGGGCTTGAGGGTCAGCAGGCCGTAGCCGCGCAGGGTTTTGCGCTCTTCCTGGTTAAGATCGAGGTCGCGTAACGGCCTTTCCTCGGAAAGGGCTTCGTTGAGCCGTTCAAATAGGGCCAGCTCCGCCTGGGCCTCGCTTTTGTTGTCCTTAAACAGCCCGCGCTTTAAGCCGTTGCTTAGTTTCTCGATGCGATTTTCGACAACGAGCAGATCGTTGAGAAAGAATTCCATGTCCAGCGCTTGCAGATCGCGGGAAGCGTCTACATCACCGTCAGGATGAGGCACCAGTTCGCTTTCAAAAGCGCGCACGACGTGGACGAAACCGTCCAGCCCGGCCAAATGGTTGAGCAAAGGGCCGTTCAAGCCGCCATTAGCCCCTGCGCCCTTTTTCAAGCCGGCCACATCGGTGTAGGTGATACGGGCGTAGGTCTTCTTTTGGGGGACAAAGATGTCTGTTAGAAGGTCTACGCGTTCGTCGTGTACGTCGACAACGGCCGTTAATACGTCGAAACGGCCGCCCATACTTTGCCCCGTAGGCGCGTTGCCGCGCGTCAGTGCGTTAAATATCGTTGTTTTGCCCACGCCTGGCAGGCCGATGATACCAAGTTTCATAATTGATCTCTCTTTTGTCGCTGCGATTCACGCCATAGGCGCAAACAAAGACCCTTGGGGTGGAATAACAGTCCAAGGGTCTATGATATTCGATATGTATAAGGTGAAATCGCTTGCTAGCTGGTGCGAATTTTATGCGAGATGGACGCGTTGGTACAGCAACGCAAGCTTTTGTTAATCTTACTGTCGTGCGGCTCCTGATCGCATCTTTACCTTTCGTGGATTATTTTCCATAATTATCTGAGCAGTTTACGGTTTCTCCCAGGAAATAGCTACTTGTGGCCCCAACGCACAACCATCCACCGTAACGCAAGTTTTTTAGCTGGCAGGCACAACCTGGAAAGGTTGTGTTACGGTCCTGGAGGCGATCAATGAAGTCGCGGCGCGCCGGTTGTCGTAACGCAAGTTTTCTAGCTTGCAGGCACAACCTGGAAAGGTTGTGTTACTGGCGGTGGGGTATAACCTGGAAAGGTTGTGTTACGGTGAAGGGGTACAACGTGGAAAGGTTGTGTTACGGATGTTTCGGTATAACCTGGGTAGGTTGTGTTACACTTGTTTTATGTCGCAGGATTATCGCTTTTTCTACCGGCGTAACTTACCACACTTCGTACCGAAGGGAGCAACTTTATTTGTTACCTTCCGTCTGGTTGGATCGATTCCTGTGCATGTTCTGGCGGAACTTCATGAGGAATCTAAGCGGTTAATGTTGCAGATTCAGGAGATGGAGGACGGTGCGGCGCGTCGTGAGGCTTTGGATCGCGAGGGCAGACGGTTTTTCGGCCGTTATGATGCCGTGTTGGACTCTGCCGCTGAGGATTCTCCGCAATGGTTGAATCAACCTGATATAGCGCAGATTATGGCCAAGAGCATGCTTTACTGGGATATGAAGCGGTTCTCGTTGCTGGTTTACTGCATTATGTCAAATCATGTGCATGTTGTTTTTACACCGCTCCGTGTCGACGACGAAAATGTTGCTCTGGAAAAGATTATGCAGGGGCTGAAGGGGTATTCTGCGCACAAAGCGAATAAGATCTTGAAGCGGAAGGGACAGTTTTGGCATCATGAACTTTGCCCGTGACCAAGACGAGCTGCGGCGTATTGTGAAGTATGTTTTGAATAATCCTGTTGCGGCCGGGTTGGTCGATGAATGGCAGGATTGGCCCTGGTCGTATTACAATGAGGATGCCTGGCCGGAATGACGCCATCCGTAACGCAAGCTTTCCAGCTTGCAGGTTTACAACCTGGAAAGGTTGTGTTACGGGTGAGGGTTTACAACCTGGAAAGGTTGTGTTACG
>JAACFF010000351.1 GCA_009937635.1 Chloroflexota bacterium | reverse complement strand
ACATCTGGATATTTTCTCTGATATTGAATTGAACACGCGTGTTACCATCAGATAAGGGTGTGGAAGCCCTGGCGTAAGTCAGGTCTTTCTCAATAATAGCCACTTTCAGGCGATTGTCCGCTTTGAGCAGGTAAGTCGCCACGGCGCAGCCCATCACGCCGCCGCCGGCGAGAATGACATCGTAGGTATTTTTTTGCATGTTCATTTACCTCGAAAACAGCCAACAACCAACGAACAACAGCCAACCGCTTGTCTGCTAACCAAACTCAATCCCTTGCGCCAAGGGCAGGTCAGTGGACCAGTTGATAGTGTTGGTCTGGCGGCGCATATACCCTTTCCAAGCGTCGGAGCCGGACTCGCGGCCACCGCCGGTGTCCTTCTCACCGCCAAAGGCGCCGCCGATTTCGGCGCCGCTGGTACCAATGTTGACGTTGGCGATGCCGCAGTCAGATCCTTCATGGGACAAGAAGCGTTCGGCTGTACGCAAGCTATCAGTAAATATGGCGCTGGACAAGCCTTGCGTGACCTCATTGTGCATACTCAGCGCCTCATCCCAATCGGTGTAGTCGAGGAGATACAAGATAGGGGCGAAGGTCTCCTCCTGGACAATCGCCGACTGCATGGGCATGCGCACGATGGCCGGTTCCACAAATAGAGGGCCGACATCCGGGCGTAGTTTGCCTCCCGTGAGCAGTTCACCCCCATCTTGTACGGCTTGCTCGAGGGCCCGCTGCATCGCCCTTACGGCGCGTTCCGCCACCAATGGGCCGATCAGTGTGCTACTGTCCAGGGGATCGCCCATGGGCACCGTTTCATAAGCGGTGACCAGCCGTTCAGCCAAAGTGTCGACAATAGATTCATGGGCGATGATGCGCCGTGTGCTGGTGCAGCGTTGGCCTGCCGTGCCCACGGCTCCAAAGACAATGCCCCTTGTCGCGATGTCCAGATCGGCCGTTTCTGTGATAATAATGGCGTTGTTACCGCCCAATTCCAAGATGGAACGACCCAGGCGTGAGGCGACGGCCGTAGCCACTTTGCGTCCCGTGGGGATCGAGCCGGTGAAAGAGACCAGCGGCAGCCGTTTATCCTCGCTTATCAATTGGCCGATGTTGCCCGCGCCTACAGTCAGGTTAAAAACGCCCCGTAATCCATGGTCGGCCATGACCTTGTTGGCCAGTTTCTGCGTGGCCACAGAGACAAGCGGGGTCAGCTCGCTGGGTTTCCAGATCATCGTATCCCCGCAAACGGCGGCCAGGGCAGCGTTCCAGGAATAGACGGCTACGGGGAAGTTGAAGGCGCTGATGATGCCAATGGGTCCCAGTGGATGCCACTGTTCATACATGCGGTGGTTCGGCCGTTCACTGCCCATCGTGATGCCATATAGCTGGCGCGAAAGGCCAACGGCGAAGTCGCAGATGTCGATCATCTCCTGCACTTCCCCATACCCTTCGACCTGGATTTTGCCCATTTCCAGCGAGACTAGGTCGCCAAGCGGCTCTTTATAATCGCGTAAAATATTGCCAAAATCACGTACAACGTCGCCCCGTTTCGGTGCTGGAACCATACGCCACGATTTAAAGGCGTCCTGCGCCGTTTCCACAACCTGGCTGTAGGCACTTGCATCGGATGATTGCACTTTACCAAGTGGCTCACCTGTGGTGGGGTTGATAGATTCGATCATCGGCCCCGACGTTTTTAGCCAGTCTCCAACACCGCTGCTCGTGCCCATATTTTCAGCTTTAAGCTCAAATTTTTCTAAGATTGCTCGGGTCGTCATTGCTTTTCCCTTCAATAAACTATCAAAAAACATCAAAGATTTCGCAGATTGAAATGAGTTTTATCGAGCGCGATGGTTGAATCAAAGCCACGTCTACTCGCTGCTCGCCACTCATCGTTCTCCCACTCTCAGGCTGTAAAGGCCTGAATCCCCGTCTGCGCCCGGCCGAGGATGAGGGCGTGGATGTCGTGGGTTCCTTCGTAGGTGTTAACGGCCTCCAGGTTCATGACGTGACGGATGACGTGGAACTCATCGGATATGCCATTGCCACCATGCATATCGCGCGACATGCGGGCGATATCCAGCGCCTTGCCGCAGGAGTTGCGCTTGACGAGGGAGATCATTTCCGGAGTCGCCTTGCCTTCATCCAGTAGACGGCCGACGCGCAAGGCGCCTTGCAGACCGAGTGTGATTTCACTCATCATGTTGGCCAGTTTGAGCTGAATGAGTTGGTTAGCTGCCAGCGGACGGCCGAACTGTGTGCGCTCCAGCGTGTACTGTTGCGCGGCGTGCCAGCAAAATTCGGCCGCGCCCATCGCTCCCCAGGAGATGCCGTAGCGCGCCTTGTTCAAGCAGCCAAAAGGTCCTTGTAGCCCTTTCACGTTTGGCAGCAGATTTTCATCGGGCACAAACAGCTCATCCATCACGATCTCGCCCGTGATGCTGGCCCGCAGGCTGAACTTCCCTTCCGTCTTGGGTGCACTCAACCCTTTCATCTCCTTCTGCAAGACAAAGCCGCGAATGTCGCCATCCTTAGCGCCGGCGGCATTCTCGCCTTCTCCGTAGGCCTTGGCCCACACCACAAAGACATCGGCCGCGGGCGAATTGGTGATCCACATCTTGTTGCCATGCAAAATCCAGCCGCCATCCGTTTTCCTGGCCCGGCTTTCCATGCTGCCGGGGTCGCTGCCGTGATTGGGTTCGGTGAGGCCGAAGCAGCCGATCCACTCTCCAGTGGCCAGTTTAGGCAGATATTTGTTGCGCTGATCCTCGGTACCGTATGTGAATATGGGGTACATGACCAGCGAACTTTGCACGCTCATCGCACTGCGATAGCCGCTGTCCACCCGCTCCACCTCCCGCGCAATCAACCCGTAACAGACGTGGTTCAGGCCGGCCGCCCCGTACGTTTCGGGAATGGTTGAACCCAGCAGCCCCATCTCGCCCATTTCATCAAAAATAGTGCGATCAAATAACTCGTGCCGGTTGGCCTCCAACACGCGCGGCATTAGCTTATCCTGACAAAAATCGCGTGCGGCGTCGCGCACCATGCGTTCCTCCCCACTTAATTGCTCGTCGAGCAGAAACGGATCTTGCCATCTAAATCTTGGTTTCGCCATGACGTCCCATCCTTCCTTCAATTCAAATAACTGCCTGAAGTGTAAGATAACAATCAGGTTCTGTCATGTGATAGTTGCTTATCTCATTGCTGGTCAGAAACTAGAGTCCACCACCGCCAAGTAGCCGAATGAGGATAAGGATGACGCCGATCAGGGGCAGGGCGGAGAAGAGGAGGCGGATTCGTGGCCCGGCTACGTAGGTGGTGGTGGCGGCGCCGATCTGCGCGCCGACCGCCGCACCCGTTTGCATGACCAGAGCTACCAAAATGTCGACGTTGCCTTTTAGAGCGTGGGTCAAGGTGCCGTAACCGGCGGATATGACGATCTCGAAGAGGTCGGTGCCCACGGCGACGTGGGTGGGCACACCGATGAAATAGACCAACATGGGCATGCGAATGAATCCGCCGCCGACGCCCAGAAATCCGGCCAGGATGCCGGTGAAAAAACCAACTCCCAGGACGATCCACAAAGAGACTTCGACGATCCCCGAGGTGGGAAAAGAGACCATAGGCCGGAGACGGACGCGCAGCAATCGCCGGGCAAGCCCCTTGAAGGCGAGCACGTCCTCGGCGTCTTGCTTCTCCAGCAGTTCATGCAACTCACCCGCGTGTTCTTTGCGCATCATTCGCAGAGCGGCGATGCTTTCCCAAGCGGTGAAGGCGCTGATGGCTAACAGAACGACGACATAGGTGGAGCCGACGACGAGATCGACTTGCCCGGTCGGTTTAAGCGCTTCGATCATTTGCGCGCCAACTTCGATACCGGCCACGGTGCCGGCCACCATGACCACGCCAAGACGGATATCTACATGGCCCAGCGATCGGTGTCTGCGCGCGGCTACGATGGATTTGCCGGTCATATGCGCAAGGTCGGTGCCGACGACTATGTTCAGTGGCATACCGGTCCAGAAAAGAGCCGGGGCAGCTATGAAGCCACCCCCTACACCGAAGAATCCACCCAGGATGCCGACAAGAAAGCCGACGATGACCAAATACAATGGGTTTATGAAGACGTCAGATATGGGGAAATACATTTTCTAATCTGACTTGTAGAAGCCGAGGCGATTCATCAGGAATCTGGTCACCGTATCAAGGAAGACGGCTTGCACGACGATGAAGACCAGGGCAATGATGGCATAGAGGAAGAGGTTTTCGTGGTAGAGAGCCACTAGCCAATCGTCAAGATATCTCACAACCAGAAAGAGGTAAATGGTTACCAGTACTGTATAGATGGCCATCTGTACGCCAAATCTATATAGGCGCTTCCGCATGTCAGAACTCATGAGGTGGGGTCTCCTGTAAGGGTGATGGATCGAATTGCGACCGTTGACAGCTCAAGGCGCACGTGCAACAAAAACCTGCTCGCGTCGCTGCCAATAATCGAACGAAAATGAGTGGTAGGCGTTTGATGCTTATGGGACCGCTGTGGCTAAATTGATCAGGTTGCGCACGTCTTTGGTGCAGGGGCGTGCAGCAGCCCGGATGAGCCGTGGGCGATTGGTAAACGTCACTGAAAAGGATGCTTTCGGCCGTTTGGGACTCTGCAAGATTCATGCCGTGCCTCATCCAGAGCTGATCATTGCTGCTAAGTATGCACTATTCTACATAGGAATTGCAAGTGTTTGGTAGAGTTTGGTGCGCAAAAGGAAGGTCGATGTCTTAGAGAAGCCCGATCTCGGAGTAAAACCGAGGTCCTTAATGTGGGTCATCGGAACCAATACTGAAAGAAACCTGGTTTTTGATAGGAAAAGAAAAAGTGAGCAACCCAGGGCCAGGAGGGGAAACCAGGGGCGCTCACTTTTTGGCGACTTCGATTATAATTCTATGGCTCTTAGTTAAGTGCAGGCTGAGTTTAAGCTAAGTAGAAGGTGAGCGTAGGTGATACGTGTCAGGTCAAAAGAGACAGGTGCCAGGCACTGGCTATCAGGGATGGGCATCGAGAAAAGTGCCTGGCACCCGCTAGGGGAGGTTCAACTGTTGCAGGGTGAATATGTTGTCGGGCAAGGGGCTTTGGTTGGTGGCTACAGGTAGACGCTCACCACTAACAGGATCGTAAAGTCCGGTGGCCAGCCTGTACGAACCAGGGGGCAAGGGCGTGTCCAAGGGAATGGTATGGATGTCATGGATGATATCACCAGCCTGCCAGAGGGAAGGAGGGATGAAGTTCATGGCGGGTGGGCCATCGTGCTGGGCAACCAGCTTGCCGGTACCATCATAGAGGTGGACAAAGATGGTAGAGGGAGCGCCATCCGGGACTAAAACTTGCCAGCGCAAGGCGACGTGTATTTCGTTTTGGTCCGGGGGGCGCGTCACGGCCGAATCGACGAGGGCCAGCCGGTCGCCAAACGTGGCCAGGATGGGGACTGCTGGCGCGGCGCCCGGCAGCCAGGCGACTGAAAGGTCGAAGAAGCCGCCGCTGGTCAGGTCGTAGATGAAAACGGCCGTTTGCCCCAGTTGCTGCCGCAATGCCGACAGAGTGGTCGGTTGGCCAAAGCTGTTCCAGCCAGGAGCGTACTCGGGCACGGAAACGGCCATGGCTGGCCGGTCGGGCCCGCCGTTGAAACGGATGAAATCCCGCGCCGTGGCGTAAGGAGGAATGACGACTGCCCCCACCGGCGTCCAGGGGTAAGGGTTTTCGCAGCCGTCAGGATATGCTTCATAGGAACTGAAGAAGAAAGGCACATTGACAAATAACAGATCCTGGTTTGCGGGGACGGCATGGGCAAGATCGCGCATTTGGTACACTATCTCGCTCGCTTCTTCGTAAAAGTCTAATTCACAGCGAATGAAGGATAGTGGAGGCAGGATAATAAACAAGGTATAGAGAAGCATAAAAATGCTGGCCAGGACCCGAACCCACGTTTTTTGTCCGGTGAGACGGGCGACGGCCAGGACGGGCAAAGCCCAGAGCAAGGCGATGCCTACGGCCGGCAAATAGTGTAAACGTGGACTGCCGTAGAGGTAATCTGATAAAAGAAAGAGGAGTGAAGGCAACGCACTGAGTGAAAACCATAGCAGGCCGAAGAGCCATATGTCCCTGGCGCGGGCGATGGAGGCCACGAGGAAGAGCAGCAAGATGGATACCATGCTCATCGCCAGCAGACGCGTCACACTATCAGCACTTAACTGGGCTAACGGCAGCAGGGGATAAACGACCGATTGCATGAAGGGGAAGAGGTTGTTGGTTAGTGTGGAGAGAGAAGCGAGGCTTTGTTGGCTGTTCTTGGGAATGAAAAACCAGAGTAGCAAGAAGAGAGCGGCCGCGCCAAAGTAGGGTAAAAAAGGCCGCTT
>JAACFF010000350.1 GCA_009937635.1 Chloroflexota bacterium | reverse complement strand
CCCCACAACCAAAAATTCGTCGGCGCCAGCAACGCAATGGCGACCCAAAACAAACCAAGCAACAAGTAGAGCAGGCTATAATGACTGACCAGCGAACGATATTCAGGATATTGGAGCGCAGCACGGCCGTACATCAAGGCCAAAATAAATTTGGTAGCCGCGTAAGACAATATGAAAACCGTGGCCGTCGAACCTGTGAACGCATGAATCTCAAAGGCCAGCAGGATCATGGCCCCCATATAAAGAACGGTCAACAGCCTTTGCCCGATATCGTCAGACGGGAAATACCGCGTGTATAATACCAGTGCTAACCACGACCACCAGATTGGCACAAATAGTGCGGCGAACTCCAGAGTGGCCGACAACGTCAAATTCTGGCTGAGCCGGTTGCCCAACTCCACCAAAATCGCCACGTAAACCAGGTCAAAAAACAGTTCTAGCCAGGTGCTTCCAGGTTTTTCTCGAGGGACCGTTTGGTTTTGCAGAATATTCAACATGCGATTCACCATTTTTTGGCTGACCAGGTAGGCTGTCGCCAAACCTGCTACGTTTAAGAGATTGGCCAATTCTATCACCTGGAGTTCTGTTTCTCCAGCGCCGGCGACTCGAAACCTTTAGGGTTCAGGCCAACTCGTTGCCTTCCCACCCTACCTCATGCTACGATAGGATTCACATCCGACGTCTATCATACAGGTACCAGCCTATGACCAGCGACGAAAAAACGAAAAATCTGCCCAGCCTCAAAGAAACGGCCGTCAACGCGCAAACCATCAAAGATTGCCCGGCGGCTATTGCAGACCTCACCTCTGCTTTGGCACAAGATGATCTTGACCTGGAATCAAGGATCGATCTACTTCAGGCGCGCGCCGCTTGTTATGAACAGATGCAAAACTCCTCCGCCCAGGCCGCCGACCTAAAAGCTGCCAACCAATTGCTCCTGTCCCAACTGCATTCCAGCCGCCAGGAGAGTGGCGATCGCACCGCCGAACTTGCACTCCTAAATGCCGTCGCCCAGGGTATGATCGAGCAGCGTGACATCCAGGCCATCTACGATCTAATTGGGGAACAGGCCCGCGACATCTTCCGCAACGCCGATCTTGGCATTGCCATCTATGACCCGGATACCCAAATGGCCCGTTTCCCTTATTTAGCAAGGCGTGGCAGGAGATTGTACATTGAGGCCATCCCCGTTGCCGAAACCGGTTTCATCGCAAATGTCATACAGACACACCAGCCCTTGCTGATCAATGAGAATTTGGCGCAGGCCGTAGAAAAATACGGTGGTGGCATCCCACTTGAGCAGCAACCAAGATCAGCGCTGCTCGTTCCGCTCGGAGCCGGCGAACAAACAAAGGGCGTGATCATGTTATTTGATATGGAACGCGAACAGGCGTTCAATGCCTCAGATATACGCTTGCTCAGCACGCTCGCCGGCAGCATGAGAGTCGCCATCAGGAACGCCAATCTCTATGACAGAACCCAAAGTCTGTTGCAGGAAACCCAGCAAAGGAACGCTGAATTGGCCGTCATCAGCAGCGTGGACCAGGCCCTGGTTGCCGCAATCGACTTGCAAGGGATCTACGATCTGGTGGGCGATAAAATCCGCAGCATATTCTCCGCAGGAACCGTCTTGATTTCCATATACGATTATGAACAAGGCATAGCGCATAGACCTTATCTATATGAAGGTGGGCAGCGTATCGAAATACCCAGTTGCCCTATTCCCGACGATCCAAATCATGTTGAGAAGGATAGCAAACCCGTACGCTATGACACCATTAAAGAACTTGAAGCTGCCGGCATCACACATATCGAAGGCACGGCCATGGTGGAGTCCTACATCGCTGCTCCGTTATTAGCCGGTGACAAGTATTTGGGTCTCGTTAGCCTGCAGGATGAACGGCCGTACGCCTTCACTGACGCCGATCTGCGGCTCTTATGCACCCTGGCCAACAGCATGAGCATCGCCCTCGAAAACGCTCGCCTCTTCGACGAAACGCAGCACCTGTTACAAGAAACCCAGCAGCGCAACGCCGAGCTGGCCGTCATCAACAGTGTGCAGAAAGCGCTGGCCACCCAGGTTGATATTCAAGACATCTACGATCTCGTCGGCGAGCGCATTCGCGAAACATTTTCCGCCCAAGGCGTCATGATCGTCATCATCAACCATGAGCAAAAGGTTGTCCAAACGCCCTATTTGTTTGAAAAGGGGAAGCGCTATTACTTCGACGATCGCCCTCTCTCTGATCGCTTCCACAAATTCAGCGAAGCAAAACAGCCACTGCTATTTAGTACCACCGAAGAATGGAAGGCTGGCGGGCTGAGACATCTTGAAGGAACCGAGGTAATGCAATCCTACCTCGGCGTACCACTGATGTTGGGCAACCGCAATATCGGAGGCATTAGTCTGCAAGATGAGAAGCCGCATGCTTTTGACGAAGACGACATGCGTCTGCTCACAACCCTCGCCCATAGCGTGAGCGTTTCCCTGGAAAACGCCCGTCTTTTCAATGAAACGCAAAACCTGTTGCAGCAAACCCAACAGCGTAATGCCGAGCTCGCTGTGATCAACAGCGTGCAGCAAGGACTTGCCGCCCAGCTAGACATGAACGCCATCTACGATTTGGTTGGCGACCGTATCCGCGACATTTTTGACGCCCAGGCCGTCATGATCGGCACATACGACCATGATCAGGAGCGAGCCTTTATACCCTACCTGTTCGAGAAAGGAGAGCGCTATACATTTACACAGACCGAACCTTTTAACAAATTCTCTCGCTACCTGATTGATAATCGCCAGACCGTCCTGATCAACGAAAATGCACAAGAAAAGGCCGTTGAATTCGATATGGGTATTCCTGCCGGCGAACACCCGCAGTCCATGCTCTTCGTGCCCCTCGCAACATCGGACAAGGTCATCGGTTTTATCAGCCTGCAAGACATTGACCATGAGCACGCTTTTGACAAATCTGACGTGCGTCTACTGGAAACTTTGGCCGCCAGCATGAGCGTTGCTCTAGAAAACGCCCGCCTCTTTGCTGAATCCCAACGCTTGCTTCATGAAACAGAGCAACGAGCCGCTGAATTGACCATCATCAACAGTGTTGGTCAGGCCCTGGCCAGCCAGCTAGATTACCAGGCCATCATTGAAATGGTCGGCGAGAGAATCCGCGAAACTTTTGCTGCTGATAGCATAGCGCTCTTCCAATATGATTGCCGCAACAACCTGCTCCGTACCTCTTATTGGATCCAGGACGACCATCGCTTTCCGGTCCATGTCACCGAACCCGAGCCAAGTTTGACCTTACAAATCATTGAGAAAAGCAAACCAATTATTATTGGAACATACAAGGAAGCGGTCGAATCCGGCTCCATGTTTGTTCAGAAAGATCCTGACGATCCCCATGAGAGGGCTACTGAATCATTCCTGGGTGTACCGATTCTGATCGGAAATGAAGTAACAGGCGTCATCCACATTCAGAGTTATGAGCAAAATGCTTATGACGAGAGCCATATGCGGCTCCTCAGTACTATCGCCTCCAATACCGGAATTGCCCTGGAAAATGCGCGTCTTTTCGCCGAAATCAAGCGCCGCGCCAAAGAAATGTCTGCGCTGGCTGCCGTGGGCCAGGATATCACCGCCACCCTGGATTTGCCCACAGTACTGGAACGTATCACCCGCCACGCCCGCGAATTGCTGGATGTTGGAGACAGCGCCGTCTTTCTGCCCGATGCCGGTGGTCAAATAATGAAGGGGTTTGTCGCCCTGGGCTCGATCGCCACCCAGGTGAAAGCTTCGACAGTCCAACCCGGTGTGGGTATTCTCGGAGATATATGGCAGCAGGCCGTAGCGGAAGTGATCAATGACGCCAGCAACGATCCCCGCGCCATTACCATCGCCGGCACCGAGGTCCAGGTGGACGAAAAAATGATGGTCGCTCCCCTGCTCACCGGTGATCAGGTCAGCGGTCTGATGGCCGTCTGGCGCACCGGCGGCGAACCATTTGGCGAGGCCGACCTTAGTTTCCTCGTCGGGTTGGCCCGGCAGGCCGCCATTGCCATTGAAAACGCCCGCCTCTTCAGTGAAGCCGAAGCCGCTCGTGCCGCCGCCGAAGAAGCCAATGAATCCAAGAGCGTCTTTCTGGCCAACGTCAGTCACGAATTGCGCACCCCCTTGACCTCCATTCTCGGCTTCGCCCGTATCGTGCAAAAGCGGCTGGAAACACGCATCCTCCCTCGCGTTCCCGCGGACGAGCCTCGCACCCAGCGCGCCATCAACCAGGTCGAAAAAAACCTAAACATCATTCTGGCTGAAGGGGAGCGCCTTACAGCCCTGATCAACAATGTGCTCGACCTGGAAAAGATCGAGGCCGGGCAGATGGATTGGCAAATGGAGTCCCTGTCCATCGTCGAAGTGATTGAGCAGGGCATCAACGCCTCCGCCGCCATCGTAGAGCAGCAAGGATTAACGCTGCAAGTGGATATCGCCGATAAGCTTCCGCCCATTTCCGGCGACCATGATAAACTGGTGCAGGTTATCATCAATCTGCTATCTAATGCCGCCAAATTCACCACAACGGGAGCGATAACTTGTCGCGCTGAAGCGATCAACGGCCGTATGCAGGTCAGTGTGCAGGATACGGGATCAGGCATCGCCGAAGCTGACCTGCCCTATGTCTTTGAGAAGTTCAGGCAGGTAGGCGACACGCTAACCGATAAGCCCAAGGGCACCGGGCTGGGGTTATCTATATGCAAGGAAATCGTCACTTACCATGGCGGTGACATCTGGGTTGAAAGCCGTCTAGGCGCGGGCAGCACCTTCTTCTTTACCCTGCCCATCGCTCCGGAAACGGCCGAACCAGGTGTCAAAACCGTCGCCATCGACGATCTGCTGACCAAACTTAAGCAGCGCATCGCCGCCGTTCCTGCGCAGAGCGATAACGGCGACAAAACGCTTCTAGTCGCCGACGATGACCCCCATATCCGCGAGCTGCTGCGCCAGGAGTTGACCGCCGAAGGGTATCAGGTCTTTGAAGCAAAAGACGGCCGTGAAGCTCTGGAGCAGGTCAAAACCATTCATCCCGATCTGGTGATCCTTGATATATTGATGCCCGAACTAAGCGGCTTCGACGTCGCCGCCGTGATCAAGAATGATCCGCGAACAATGGGTCTGCCCATCGTCGTCATCTCTGTACTTGAAGATAAAAAACGTGGCTTTCGCCTCGGCGTAGATCGCTACTTGACCAAGCCCATCAACGTGCAAACACTGCTACACGAAGTACAAGCCTTACTAGATCAAGGATTGTCCCGCCGTAAAGTCCTGGTCATCGACGAGGATGCCGATACTGTACAGACACTCAGCAGCGCCCTGAAAGCCCAGGGCTACGAAGTCACCGCCGTCACCAGCGGCGCCGAAGGCATCAACATGGCCACGACGGACCATCCCGATATGATCATCGTCAACGCGCTCCTCTCTGAACAACTCAACCTGGTCCAGGCCATCCGCTTCGAAAAAGGATTAGAAAATGTACTCTTCCTCCTATTCCAATAACCAAGCCGCCAAATTAACCATGCAGCAATTCATCAATTCACCAATTCACCAATTTTCCTATTTGAACTGTGACCATTCTCCATTATCAAGCTATGGTCACCCTCCAGACCATGCCAACTTTCCACAATCTGCGTAATCTGCGCAATCTTTGATTCTTTACACCATCTGCGAAATCTTTGATAGATACCTTAAGAAACACCCATGAAAATCCTAATCGTTGACGACGAACCACACGTCCGCCTCCTGCTCGAACAAACCCTCGAAGACCTCGAAGACGAGGGCGTGGAAATATTAACCGCCTCTGATGGCCAACAGGGTCTCGATACCATAAGAAGAGAACAACCCAACCTCGTCTTCCTGGACGTCATGATGCCCCATATCAATGGCTTCGAAGTCTGTAAGATCGTCAAACAAGACCTCAAAATGGATGGCGTCACCATCGTCTTACTCACCGCCAAAGGCCAGGAATACGACAGGCAGCGCGGAGAAGACTCAGGAGCCGATAAATACATGACCAAACCATTCGACCCCGACGCGCTCCTCGCCCTCGCCGAAGAAACCCTGGGCCTTTAACATGCCTTTTCCGTTAGCCGTTGACTGTTCACTGTTTGCTATTGGCTGCTGATCGTTTTCATGACTCAAATCACACTAAAAAAACTCCTCAACCCCCGAAAACCCACCTGCACCATCGTCGTCGATCTGTTGGAAAACCTCGGCACGCCGATGAACATCCAAAACACCGATGGCCTATTGTTGCTTGGAAAGACATTGATGTTTGAAATGCCCAAAACGGCCGTCCACCATGAAGAGACCCTGGCCGGCTGGGTGCAAGGACCAGACCTCCAGGCCGGCATCGTTGCCCGGCTGCTGGAGCA
>JAACFF010000062.1 GCA_009937635.1 Chloroflexota bacterium | reverse complement strand
TCGTTTTCTAGGTAAGGTTGCAAAACAACCAAGCCTGTGTATAATCTTGCCTTGCTCAATCTAAATCTGAGCGACCGTTTACGGTCGCTTTTAATTTGTCAGGACAAGGTGGAATTATGGCTAAATGTCAAATATGCGGCAAAGGACCGATGTCTGGCCACAACGTAAGTTTTTCGCAGAAAAAGACCAAGCGCAAGTTTAAACCCAACATTCAACGGGCTACTTTTTACGAAAACGGCCGTAAGGTCCGCAAGCAGGTTTGTGCACGCTGCTTGAAAACCAGCGCGAAAAGCTAAGTACTAATTGTAAAAGTCAATAAACTCGTTTCAGGCCAGCCCTTCGCTGGCCTTTTTTCTTGCCTCGTATCATAACCTAAAGTGGGCAGCGAGGCATTTTTTGTGCCCCCCTTTAAGTATAGCAAGTCAACCAATGACGCTGCGCAAAACAGAGCGTGATCCAGCTCCGATCAAAGCAGAATGAACAGCTTCCTCCTTTTCGCTATTGACCAGGGCAATCATATTGCCACCACGTCCAGCCCCACTCAACTTGGCGCCGAGCGCTCCTGCATTTAAAGAGACTGCCACGAGCCGATTCAATTCTGGCGAGGAAACAGTCATATCAACCAACAACGCTTGATTAGCAGACATCAAGCGGGCGATCTGAACCATGTCTCCCATCTCAATCGCCGCTCTTGCTGCCACAGCGATTTCGCCACAGGCATCAAATATGCGTTCAAATCGCCTGCGATCAGCCTGCCAGGAACGTCGCACATCATCAACCACGTCCTTGGTGCTGCTGCGCACGCCGGTATCGGCCACGAGCAGGCGCAACGGCCGTGCTATGTCAAAGGTTTCTATAAGATTATCAGGCTGTTGCCGTATAAAATAAACCGGCCGTTCGTAGGTAACCACCGTGTTATCAATACCACTTGGCGTACCGTGATGGATTTTTTCCACTTCATAAGTCAACGACGAAATCCACTCACTGCTTGCCAAATGGGCCAGTCCCAGGTAACCAGCCAGAGCACGAATGATAGCCGCACAGATAGCAGCGCCGCTGCCCAGCCCACTCGCAATAGGTATATCGCTCGTCACCGTGATCGATATATCTGGTAACTGTGCCAGACCGGCCGCGAACTGTACCTGACGTACTGCAAGGGCAAGTGCATCATTTGGGCCCGTCTCCGCCAGATTTTTCTTTACCCCTAAATCAGGGGCAATCAATTGCACGCCTTGTTGCCGGTTGGGCTCGACCACGGCCGTAGCCCGCACTTCTGAAAGTGGAACAGCTATGGCAGGCCGGCCATAAACAACCGCGTGTTCGCCGAAAAGAATGATTTTCCCTGGAGCAGTCGCCTTTACCATACTCTCTTCTCGTCGCCGATCCTCAGGTATCATTCCATCAAAAAACGTAAAGAGCCACAAACACGACGATCGCCCAAAGTAGCATAGAAATTTGCATTGGGCGATCGCGCAAAAAGATATCCTCAGGAGCCCCACCTTCATGCCGTACGTGAATCAAATACAGGTAGCGGAACACGGCATAGAGCACAAAAGGAATCGTGAGCATCATAAAATGATTGGCCGGCAATCCCTCGGCAAGGAAGGTATAAAGCGTATAAGCGATCACAGCGCCTGTGGTAACCAGGCCTAATAGCCGGTCTACCAGGTCCAGGTTGTACTCCTTCAGAATAGCCCTGTGTCTGCCGGCGTCCTCTCCCAGCAGCACCAACTCGTGCCTACGTTTGCCCAAAACCATAAAAAGGGCCAGGAATCCCCCAAAAACATATAACCAGGGAGAAAATCGTTCTACCTCGATCACAGCCACCCCAGCAGCGATGCGCAGGATGAAACCTGTGGCCACAATCAATACATCAACCAAAACGACCCGTTTCAGCCAGAAAGTGTAGCCTATCTGGATCAACAGGTACAGCAGCAGCACCCAGCCCAACCCAGTCGATAGGATGAATCCGGCTGCCAGGCTGCCTAAGGCCAATACAATTGCGGCGATGGCTGCCACAACCGGGCTCAATTGACCCGCCGGCAATGGCCGCTTTTTCTTGGTCGGATGCTGGCGATCATTGTCAATGTCCGCCAGATCGTTCATCAAATAAACGGCGCTAGACATTAAACAAAGCAATATAAAAGCAGCCAGCGTGCGCAGGACGCTTTCAGGATCCGTCAGTTTGCGGTCAAAAAAGAGGGCCACGAATACGAAGACATTCTTCGCCCACTGTCGCGGCCGCATCGATTTAATTAATCCAAGCAGCACAAAATACTCCTGAATCTGCTAATCGCACGAATATGCTCAATATCGCGTGCAGGTGAATGATGCCAGAATACCTATCTTAGTCGGCAAGCAGGTATTTTACCCGATCAGCAAGAACAAGTGCAGCAAACAGAACTAATCATGAACTCCTTATTAGCGTAACCGGCCGAGCGGCTTGTATAAGAGTGGCTTCAAATATGGCAAATCCCTCCGCAGTCAAGGCGGCGCGATCAGCATGATTTATCAGGCGCTGAGTTCAGGGAAGGATCTTTCCTCACTTGCTAATATCTAATGCTCGGGCAATGTCGGCGATAATATCGCCAACGCTTTCAAGGCCGGTGGAAATACGAACCAGGCCCGGCGTGATCCCCACCGCTTGCCGCTCTTCTTCAGAAAGGGAACTATGCGTGGTGCTGGCCGGATGGGTAGCAATAGTCCGCGAATCCCCAAGGTTGGCCGTCAATGAGCACAGTTGCAAGGCATCCAGGAACCGCCGTCCCTGTTCCAGCCCACCCTTAATTTCAAAAGCTACCATGCCGCCGCCAAGTTTCATCTGCCGCTTCGCCAGGTCATACTGCGGATGCGAAGGCAGGTGCGGGTATTTGACCCAGGATACGGCCGTGGACTCCTCCAGCCATCCAGCCAATTCCTGCGCGCTTTGACAATGTCTTTGCATACGAAGGGGCAGCGTTTCCAGACTTCTGCTAAACATCCAGGCGTTAAAGGGGGATAGTGAAGGCCCAGTATGGCGCACAAAATAGGTGAGCTCTTCCATGATAGGCTCGTTGCCCAGTAGAATACCGCCAATACCTCGCCCTTGCCCGTCAATGTACTTGGTGGCCGAATGCATGATCAGGTCGGCCCCATAATGCTTGGGGTTCTGCAAGATGGGTGTAGCAAAGACGTTGTCGACCAGCAGGACGATATCTTGTGCGCGGCATAGCTCGCCTAGCCAGGCCAGATCGATGAGATCAAGAGCGGGATTTGACGGTGTTTCCACCAAACAAAGTCGCGTGTTAGGCTTGACCAACCCGGGCCACGATTCAGGGCGCGCGATCTCGGCATAGGAATGGGAAATGCCCCAACGGGGCAATATGCGCGTCAACACCTGGTGTGTGGAGCTGAAGAGCGATCTGGAAGCGAGAATATGATCGCCGCTATTCAACAATCCGGCCACGGCCGAAAATACGGCCGACATGCCAGATGCCAGTGCCAGCCCGCTTTCCGTCCCTTCCAATACACACATCTTCTCTATGAACTCTGTGATGTTGGGATTTCCGTAACGAGAATAGATATACCCTTCTTGCTCATTGGCAAAGGTCGCTCGAGCTTGTTCGGCGTTGTCGAAAGTAAAGCTAGAAGACATGTAGATAGAAGTAGCATGTTCCCGATGGGGAGATGCTGGGATTTGGTAGCGAATTACGGCCGTTTCTGAGTGCCATGTATCGTTGACTTCGACTTCACGCTTCTCGTTCCCTGACATGATTCACCTCACCAATTGGCAAAGAAAAAACTTCCCCGGTCAGACTATTGGCCGGGGAAGTTCAAAATTAAACGATATATTTCAGCGTGGATCAGCCATTTTCGCCGTTACACACACTGGCGTCGTTGTTATAGAACCAATTGTAAGCGTGGTAGGGGTACGTGTGGGCTGTACGCAGCGTGATGGAGATACGGTAGGTGCCGGCTAACTCTTCAGGAATATCGATAGTAGCCTCAAAAGAGCCACCTTCATTTGAATTCAAGGGGCCCGCATCAACATAGTAAGGTACATACGATTTCGGCTGGCCCATAGGCTTGCCATAGCCAGGTTTGCCATAGTCCTGCTTATACATATCGCCATTGCCCGTACCCGGTTTCATCGGACCTTGCTGATACGGCATCTGTTGGCCCTGATCATACGGCATCTGTTGGTCCTGACCATATGGCATTTGCTGGCCTTGACCATATGGCATTTGCTGGCCTTGACCATATGGCATCTGCTGGCCTTGACCGTATGGCATCTGCTGGCCTTGACCGTATGGCATTTGCTGGCCTTGACCGTATGGCATTTGCTGGCCTTGACCATATGGCATCTGCTGGCCTTGACCGTATGGCATCTGCTGGCCTTGATCATGTGGCATTGACTCACCATAACCATAGGGCATTGGCATGTCCTTGGGTTGATATGGCATTGGACCATACTGCTGAGGCATTGGTTGTGGCGTCAACAGCGGCCCCATCTGCACCGCAAACTCTTCGTTGGCCGGGAAGTCGGCCGTATAGATTGTGACCGTTTGATCCTTAACAACGGCACAGATCTCGAAAGACGGTACGTTGTTTGAATTCAAATTTGTTTCGCCATTCTGAAAGGTCATCTTCATTGCTGTCTTGTGCACTATCTCAGAGGTCGTTTCCGCTTCAGCAGGAACAAACATCATGGTTCCACTGTCTGCAGGAAGATCAAGGAACAGATCGCTCTCCTCAAAGAAGTAGATTGCTGCCTCGCCAAGGTAAGTGACAAAATCATCTGAAAGTGAATCCGGCATGCAAAGGGCGCGGGTCATTGCCAAATCAGAAATGGTAATGTTGCTACCGTCCGCAGTGTAATTGCCGCGTCCACTATTGCAGTCAGCCTGGACATTCACCGTGCCATCTTCAAGGAACTCAGTTGTATAGAGCTCAGGGTTGTCAACGGCAATCATGCCTTCCACAGGATCTGTGAATTCACTCCATTGCCAGACCACACCTGTCAAACCAGTTGCATCGGCTGGTGCCTCTGTCTCACCTTCTGTGGTGGCCTCGCCCTCGGTAGTCGCTTCGCCTTCAGTCGATTCTACCTCAGCCATGCTTGGCGGCATCATCACAGCATCGATGACATGGATAACCCCGTTGGAGGCCTCGATATCAGTTAACACAACTTTGACATCCTCATTAAGGAATACTTCACCATCAACCACGCTGATAGACACGGGTTCCCCTTGAACGGTATCCACTGATTCCAAGGTCACAATCGTATCAGCAGGAACGACACTTCCAACGACGTGGTAAAGGAGAATATCTGTCAACGCGCCTTCTGGATCCTCCAATAAGGACTCAACGGTTCCCTCAGGCAAAGCATCAAATGCTTCATTGGGAGGCGCGAATACTGTAAACTCCCCATCTCCAGCTAGGGTGTCAACAAGCCCAGCAGCATCCAAAGCCGCTACGAGCGTGCTAAATTGCTCATCACCAGCAGCTATTTCAGCAATGGATGCTGGCTCTTCCGTTGTTTCGGAATCAGCTTCAGCGGCTTCGTCGGCCCCGCCTGTGCCGGTCTCTTCTGTTGCCGCTTCTCCGGCCGCGCTAAAATTCAAGGTGCCGCTATCGGCAAACATATCGATGAAGAGATTACCATCTGCAAAGAAGTAGATCGCCGCGGCGCTGAGATAGTTGACAAAATCATCCGAGCGAGAGCCTTCTTCACAAACGGCAAGAGTCATCGCTCCCACGGTAATGGTGATACTGCCATCTTCCGCCGTATAGCTTCCGGCTCCCATATTGCAGTCAGCCTGAATGTTCATGCCGCCATCCGGTAGAAATTCAACCTGGTAATTCTGCGGATTGTCTATCGTCTGCGTTCCCTCCACGGGATCAGCAAACTCGACCCACTGCCAAACCTGTCCCGTCAACTCTCCGCTCTCGGCCGTATCAATTGCAGCTAGTGCTTCCTCGCTCTCTTCAGTCGCGGCTGGCGCCTCTGCAGCCTCGGTAGTCTCCGTGGTCTCAGTGCCGTCCCCGGTTCCATCGGAGGTTGGCTCAACTACGGGCTCGGTGGTCGTGTTGTTGAAGAACCAATTGTAAGCAAAATAGGGGAAAGCATGTTCCGTTTGGGCGCGGATGGAGATTTTGTACTGGCCATACAGATCTTCAGGGATGTCGAAGGTCTGTAGGAAAGTGCCTCCTTCTCCCGAGTTGAAATCATCAACCTCGATACCGTTCACACCTCGCGTATACATATAGCCCATGGTAACCGTGAAATCCTCATTTTCCGGGAAATTTGAGGTTTCGAAAGTCACACGGCCGTCTCGTTCAACAGCTATGATCTTGATCGTAGGCACCGGTACCATCGGATACCAGACCTTACGCATTTGTCCCCACATACCCATTCCGCCATGGGGGCCAGGCGGTTTCATAGGACCGTAGCCTCCGGGTGGATGGGGCGGTCGCATGGGGCCGCTTGCCTGTACAACACCAAAAACAACGATGAGTACCAAGAACGATAGGACAGCCGCAGATCTAAATCGAGCTGATTTTAAGTTTTGGCGCATCCAATTTAGGGATTTTGAGAACATGTTCTTCCTCCTTGATCAAGTTCGCCAGTGAAATAAACTATTGTGTGCTTCAAACTAACAATAAACAGGGTCGTGGAAACAAATACCTCAACAAAAATGCAAGGCTAATTCCCTCCGCTGATTATGTCGTGTAATGCAGTATACATAAGATAACCACAAAATACTATAGAACATCTGTTTCTTTTATGTCAAATCGTTAATAATTGGAGCGCAATCAAGGCACTTTAGGCCTAATTTCACGTAAGGTTTACCGATCAAGCACGAGACTATGCCATTGCTGGTAAAGACATAGGGCAGCTAACCGCTAGTGGTAACGGCTTTCCACTACTCGCCCCCACAGGGCGCCGTCCACAGAGAATATTTAGCTTGTCATTAGTTCGAGCTGTGGCTCAACTGGATTGGTCACTGATGACAACGAGGACCTGGCCCTTTTCCACCCCACTCCCCGCTTCTACCTTTACTTGGGTAACGATGCCATCACGCGGCGCACGAAGCTCATTCTCCATTTTCATCGACTCCAGAATGACGACCTTGTCCCCCTTATGCACAACATCCCCTTCGCCAACAGGCACGGCTATGATGATGCCCGGCATAGGTGATGCTACTGACACTTCGCCATCCGGAGGCGAGAATGAACCGCGCGCTTTGGCCAGACGATGTGACCGTTCGTCCTGCACCTCGACCGGGTATAACTCCCCGCGGATCAACACATCCCAGCGCCCATCTCCTTCGTCGACAACAGCTTCCAGGGAGTGGTGGTTTAAAAGCAGGGACGTCACACCGCTTCTCGGCATCTGCCGAAAATCGATGTCATAGGTTTGCCCATTGACCACAATCTGGTTATCCTGGCCTATTTCAATGATGTATTCTTGCTCGTTGACTTTGGCAATGTATATCATGGCTCTTGTCTTCTCACTTGGGTTCGATGTTTTGGAACCGCCCCAATGATCGTGGTCATGTTATCTACGCAGCCGGTCCCATCGACTGTACCATTTCCAATTGCTTTCCTCCCTGGAACCGGAATCCACAATCTGACCGGCACGTTGGCTTTGTTCGTGCGCAGCCAGGGTGGCCAGTATGGCCGCTTCTAAGGCATGCGGCGCTTCGCGGTCGCTCATGCTGAATCGCTCCTCAACAAATTTCGTATGGAACTGGCCCGATAGAAAACGGTGACTATCCATCATATGCTGGTGAAAAGGGATATTTGTCTTGACACCTGAGATGCGATACTCCTCCAGTGCGCGACGCATGCGCAGTACCGCCTCACCACGCGTATTGCCGTAACAAATCAGTTTACTAATCATCGGATCATAGAAGGGTGTGATTTCAAATCCAGGGAAAACACCCGTATCCACACGTACCCCTGGTCCGGTTGGAAACTGGCTGGTGGCAATCAGTCCTGTCGATGGGAGGTAATTGTTGTATGGATCCTCGGCATTAATGCGGCACTCTATGGCCCATCCCTGGATGGCCACATCTTCTTGAGCCAATCCCAGGCGACGGCCACGGGCGATGCGTAATTGTTCCTGCACGATGTCAACCCCGGTGACCAGTTCTGTAACCGGGTGTTCTACCTGCAATCGTGTATTCATTTCCAAGAAATAGAAATTTTTGTCCCGATCCATCAAAAATTCAATCGTGCCCGCATTAACGTAATTAACCGCCTTCGCGGCTGCCACGGCAACAGCACCCATGCGCTGCCTCAGATCTTCATCAACGACAAAAGATGGCGCCTCTTCGATGAGTTTCTGGTGGCGTCTCTGTAAAGAACATTCACGTTCACCCAATGAGATGACATTACCATGCGCATCCGCCAATAATTGGATCTCAATATGGCGTCCTTGGGTGATCATCTTCTCCAGGTAAACCGTACCGCTACCAAATGCAGCAAGAGCCTCTCGTTTTGCGGCCGTTATTGCATCGGGCAACTCTGCAGACTCATAAACCGGGCGCATACCTTTGCCGCCACCACCAGCCGATGCCTTGACCAGGATAGGGAACCCGATTTCCTCTGCAGCCTGAAGGAGATCTTCCTCGCTAAGCCCAGGTTCCGTACCAGGGACAACAGGTACGCCAGCTGACAGGACCGTGGAACGGGCAGTGAGCTTGTCTCCCATGACTTCAATAGCCGAGGGTGAGGGACCAATAAACACCAGGCCGGCATCGTAGCAGGCGCGGGCAAATTCAGCATTCTCAGCCAAAAACCCATAGCCAGGATGAATCGCATCGGCTCCGGAACGCTGGGCCACGTCCAGGATTTTCTCCACGACCAGGTAGCTTTCCCGTGCGGCTGGAGGCCCAATATGATACGCCTCGTTAGCGAAACGTACGTGAGGCGCATTGCGGTCGGCATCAGAATAAACCGCCACCGTGCCAATGCCCAGTTCATGGCAGGCGCGCAGAATACGCATCGCTATTTCGCCCCTGTTGGCAATCAATACTTTGTGGAATCGTCGGGTGTGTAACTCAGGCACGTTCATCATATTATGTCGGCAAATGGTAAGCGTATGGAAGAAAAAAGTCGCTCAGAACCTATCCTCAGAATGGAATTACTCAGGCTCTGGATGGTCTCCAGACCGAGACAGCACGGTGGGGACACCGGCCGTAGCCAGAGAAGGCTGAGTGATTACATCAGTACTTTATAAAGGTATATTACCATGTTTCTTGGGCGGGTTCTGATCCCGTTTATTCTGCAACATGTGCAGAGCATTGATCAGGCGCGGGCGTGTCTCACTTGGTGCAATAACGTCGTCGATGTAACCAAGTTCGGCCGCTATGAAGGGGCTGGCAAAGTGCTCACGATATTGGTCGACCAGTTCCGCTTTGCGCGCTTCCGGATCTTGCGCTTCGGCCAACTCTTTGCGATAGATGATATTGACCGCGCCATCTGGCCCCATCACCGCGATTTCGGCCGTTGGCCAGGCTAAATTCAAATCTGCGCGAATATGTTTACTGTTCATCACGCAGTAAGCGCCACCATACGCTTTGCGCGTCACAACCGTTATCTTGGGCACCGTTGCCTCACAAAAAGCGTAGAGTAGTTTGGCCCCGTTGCGAATAATGCCACCATGCTCCTGATCCACACCTGGTAGGAAACCGGGAACATCTTCGAAGACGATCAGCGGGATATTAAAACTATCACAAAAACGGACAAAACGTGCCGCTTTGCCACTGGAGTCGATGTCTAAAACCCCGGCCAGGACCATCGGCTGATTGGCGATGATACCTACACTAAATCCGCCCAATCGAGCAAAACCAACGACAATATTTTCTGCGAAGTGTTCCTGGATTTCGTAGAATTCACCATCATCTACGATCAACCGAATCGCCTCTATAATATCATAAGGCTTGTTGGGATTATCCGGTACCAATTCGTCCAGTGTTGATTCCGTTCTCAGGTCATCATCTGTAGATCGCCTAGAAGGGGGATCTTCCATATTGTTGGATGGCAAGAAGCTTATCATCTCGCGAATCAAGTAAAGACAATCTGCCTCGGATTCGGCCGCCACATGGGCCACACCACTCTTCGTATTATGGGTCATGGCCCCGCCCAGTTCCTCGAAGGAAACTTTCTCACCGGTAACAGTTTCCACGACATCAGGTCCGGTGATGAACATATGGCTGGTTTCTTTGACCATGAAGATAAAATCTGTGAGGGCAGGCGAATACACCGCGCCACCGGCACACGGCCCCATAATGGCGCTGATCTGGGGTACGACACCTGAAGCCAGCGTATTACGTAAAAATATGTCTGCGTACCCACCCAGGCTGACCACGCCTTCCTGAATCCGCGCCCCACCAGAATCGTTAATACCTATGATTGGCGCCCCATTGCGCACCGCCATGTCCATGATCTTGCATATTTTTTCGGCATGGATGCCGCTCAGGCTGCCACCAAAAACGGTGAAGTCCTGGCTAAATACGTAAACGAGACGGCCGTCGATAGTTCCCCAGCCTGTCACAACGCTATCGCCGGGAATACGCTGTTCATCCATTCCAAAATTGCGCTCACGATGGACGGCGAAAGGATCAAGTTCGCGAAACGATCCTTTGTCCAAGAGCAATTCAATCCGTTCATGCGCCGTCATTTTCCCTTTAGCACGTTGTCTGGCGATACGGGCTTCACCACCACCCATTTTTGACTCGTGTCTCAGCCGGTGTAATTTCTCAATCTTGGGATTCATCATCTTGTCCATCGTACTGTGCCCTGCCCATTCTGTTGTCATTCACGACGTCAGGTTGCGCCCCTTTGAAATAGGAACGCGAATCGCTGCGGTTCAAAGAGTAAAAAGCGAAAAGTATTGCCAGGCTATAAAACAATATTCGTGCAAGCCAACTCTGTCCACTTTCAGGGATACGAACAAAAAAACCTAACAAGAGTAGTTCGTAAAGCGCATAAAGTAACAAGAGTAAAGGGATAAGCCACTGCGTGAAACGCCATCTGCGCCACAATGCAATTGCTGCTCCCCAGAATAGCACCATCCAAACACCTGCAAGAAAAATTAGCAGGCGTGGGTCTGGGTTCACGTCAAAGTTCAATAATAAGCTGACCTGTTGAGTTAGCGCAAATACCTGTCCGGCATTCCACGCTCCTAAAATCATAACCCCCAAGAGTGTGATGGTTACGGGACGTGGACGTTTTGGCGTGAGCCTCATTGAGTGGGATTATATGGACATGGCCACACTGGGGCAAAAACCGCTCTCATATTGAGGAGTCTGAAAGCAAATCCAGAACATGGCTCGACCGCTCAAAAATTGCCCCACACAAGGGTTGCAGGAGATAATAAGCTATGGGAGGATTGGATCATGGGCATGCAACGGGATGATTGGGACAAACTTTGGGATGGGCTTGACCCGCAACAGCCAGGATCCGGTCGTTGCGGATGTTGGCTTGCATCAGCACTACTGCTCCTCGTGCTGGTGGCTGCCTGTCTCGCAAGCGCCTATCTGGTCTGGCAGCGTCTCGGTTTGCCACTCCAGCCAGGAATATTACTGTCGCCACCTACCGCCATACCGGCGATCACGGCCGAATCAGAATCCTCCTCATCCTCGACAGCCGAGTCGCCCGCCCTGGCGCCAACCGTGACCCTATCCGCTGCCCAAGCCGCAGGCGACATTGTAGCCCACCAAATAACCTCGGCGCCCCTTGTAGATGGCAACCTGGATGAATGGGGCGAAGGCCCAGCCTACGAATCCCAGTTTCGCGTCTACACTGCTGAACAGTGGGATGGCACTGACGATGTGCGTGCAACTTGGCGTTTGGCCTGGGACAATGACAATCTCTACATAGCTGCCCAAGTCGAAGATGATGTTCACGTGCAAACACAAACTGGCAACACGATATTCAGAGGAGACGGGCTTAGCCTGCAAATAGACAGCCAACGAGAGGCAGACCTCGGGCCAATCCTCAGCCCGGATGATTTCCAGATAAATCTATCCCCGGGAAATTTCGCCGGCATCGCGCCATCAGCCTACCGCTTTCGGGGAAACAACGACGGCACAATGCCTGACGCCCCTGGACATAGCATTGCCGTGGCGGCACAGCAGGCTGAGCAAGGTTATATCCTGGAAGCAGTCATTCCCTGGGCAGATATTGCGCTGACGCCTTCCGCGGGACTGGTTATCGGTTTGGCCCTAAACGTCAACGACAACGACACCCCGGGCACGGCCGTACAGGAGCTGATGAAATCCCACGTCGCTACCCGTGCCTTCAGGGATCCTACAAGTTGGGGCACCTTGACCCTAAATTGATCGCTTGGCTCCGTTTTATCTACTGACAAAAACGCCTCGTCCACTATCTTTTTGCACATCGGGCCAGCTGAAGATACGGCCGTTCATCGCGATATAAACGCCGGGAGGTAGCAACTGTACCGCACTTATACTGCAGCCCAAATTAAAGAGAGCATCTGAACCAAACACAGAATAAGGCACCATAGCCCCGGTGAGGACAATAGTTTTGTCGAGCCGTGCTTCGGCCAGAATCCGGGCCGTTTCCACCATGGTATCGGTGCCGTGTGTGACAATGATTTGCATTTCCGGCGCATCCTGACAGGCTGACAACACGCGCAAACGATCTTCATGGGCCATGTGTAAACTGTCAATGAGCTGGCTGGTTTCACACACAATGGGCACTGTGACCCGCACTTGCTTTAGGATTTTGGGGAGCTGCGTTTCCTTGAAGGTCAATATCCCTTCGATCTCATCATATTTCTTATCGAAAGTACCACCAGTAACGACGATGCGTATGCTCATACAGCCACCTTTCTTCGTTTCCTCACAGGTGGACATTGCCACGCCTCAAGCGGCGTTTCGCGGCGCAGATCCTTCAATTTCGGCAAGATGCCACAGGCGAAACATTGATTGCGGCAGTCAACTCGTGTCTCTTGCTGCTGGCTCATCAAGTAATCCTTGGTCAGGAATTTTTTTGTCACAGCGACATCAATATGTTCCCAGGGAAAGATTTCATCAACAGGGCGTTTACGATGCGTATAAAAAGCGGGGTCGAGACCTTCTTCAGCCAGAGCTTCGTTCCAGGCATCCAGCCTAAAATGCTCAGCCCAGGCATCAAACCGCGCTCCTTTACGCCACGCCTTCTCCACCACGGCTGCAAGGCGCCGGTCACCCCGGCTTAAGCATCCTTCAAACAAGGACTCCTCAGCATCGTTCCAACGCAGACGCAAACCATGACCACGCATTTCACGCATCAGCAGTTCCAGCTTGGCCTGGATGTGCTCCTCCCTATCCATTGGCTCCCACTGAAAAGGAGTATGAGGTTTAGGAATGAAAGTGCTAACGCCGACGTTGACGCTGGCCTTTCTGCCGTGGAATTTGCGACCTTCCGCCAGAACCTGCTTCGACAGATCGACAATGGCCTGCACATCCTCTAACTCTTCCCTGGGATGGCCGATCATGAAGTAGAGCTTGATCGTACGCCAGTTGCGGCGGTAAATCTCGCGCGCTGTTTCTAACAGCTCCTCATGGCTGACATATTTGTTGATGATATTGCGCATTTTTTCAGTTGCCGCTTCCGGCGCCAGCGTAAATCCGCCGCGCCTGCTGTCACCCAGATTATCCATCAAGTCGGTTGAGACCGTTTCAATACGCAGAGAAGGTAGGGACACATTTAAACCAGAGGGGCCAAAGCGTTTCCCGATTTTCTCCGTCAATTCCAGCACATACGTATAGTCGCTTGAAGAAAGGGACAGCAGAGCGATTTCTTCGTAGCCGGTGCTGTTGAGGATTTTTTCCATCGCCTCCAGCACCTGGTCTACCGGCCGTTCACGCACGGGCCGCGTGACCATGCCTGCGTGGCAAAAACGGCAGCCTCGCGTACAGCCGCGCATGATCTCAACCGGCGCTCGGTTATGAACCGTTTCGATAAAGGGCACGATAAAATCGGTGACCGGCGGCGGCAAAACCGGCACAATTGTCTTTAGCACCTTGGGCGGCGCCTCCGGCATAGTGGGCATAATAGCTTCGACCGTACCGTCGTCCTGGTAGGTGACGTCGTAGAAACGCGGCACATAACAGCCCTCAATCTGCGCGATATGGCGCAACTGCGTCTCCCTATCCAGATGCCTGACCGCGCGCATCACGCCAATAATCCTTAGAATCGCCTCTTCACCCTCGCCAATGACGAAGACATCGATGAAAGAGGCGACCGGCTCCGGATTGTAACAAGCGTGCCCCCCGGCAACGACCAGCGGGTAAGTCTCGTCCCGATCTTCGCTCCTCACCGGCATACCCGCCAGATCAATGAGGTTCAAGGTGTTGGTGAACAACTGCTCGTAAGGCAGGCTAATGCCCAGCAGATCAAATTGGCGGATGGCATGCTTCGTTTCCAACGAAAAAAGAGGCAGCTGCTTTTCGCGCATCATCGCTTCCATATCTGTCCAGGGGCAGTAAACACGCTCCGCCAGCAAATTCTTATGCTTGTTGATGATGTCGTAAAGGATCATCAAGCCCAGGTTGGACATGCCCAGATCGTAAATGTCGGGAAAAGCCAGGGCGACCTTGAAGTCGATCTCGTCCCAATCTTTGACGATCTGGTTGTATTCTCCGCCGGTGTATCGCCCTGGTTTTGCAACGCGCGGCAGAATGCGCTCAAGGGCGCTTTCGATCTTTTCTGCTGTGTTGATCATGGATTTTCTGAACCAGGTGAACGGCCGTATCCGGCAACGATTTCGGCCATGTGGGGTCAAGGCCAATGCGGATGCGCCAGCTCACTATTATTTTTGTGATAATTATAACGGAAAATACAGCGACGTGTAGTGCTGCCCTGATAACCTGGAACAAGACTTTAGTAAAGAAGAGATCGTACTATCGAAAACGCCCGGTCCGCTGAAAAAGCACTCAAGCATGGATTCATTTCCACGCCACGTAAACAATCCATTCACTGGCATCATACAAGGGTAAACCATCCCATTGCTCATAGACATCGACCGCGCTGAATCCTGCGGCTCGCAGCATCTGCTCCATCTCCGGCGCAGCATAAGTCTGGTCGCTCAGGTTGATCTCTATAGAGTCGGCCGTCTCCAAATCGATGATCGTGAATTCTTCGACCGCTATCTTTTCCTCCGCCAGCCAGGTGCGTTCACCCAGGTGCAAGAACGGCCGATCTCCCCACAACCCCTTATCATCCGTGAACCACCAACTGCTATGGCCTTTATCCACGCGCTCCTGATTGAGCAGTTCAATAACCAGCCGGGCTCCAGGTTTCAACGCCTTGGCGATTTCCTGCAATAGAGCCGACGCCTCTTCACGGCGGAAGACCGCCAGTTGGCCATACAAAAATAAGGAGGCATCATACCAGGCCGGGGCGAAAGTCGCCGTTCTAACATCCTGCTCCAGGAAAGAACAAGATGCCGACACTCCTTGTCGCTCTGCAAAGTCACGCGCATAAGCTATGGCGGACGGGCTAAAATCAACACCCGTCACCTGGCAACCCTGGCGGGCAAACTCGACAGCGTAAAGCCCAGGACCGCAGGTCATATCCAGCATCTGATCGCCAACCGTAACCTCTAGCTTGTCACGTAACCAATCGATCTGCAGCTCCCGTTCCGCCGCTACGCGAGAGGCAGCTCCATGGGACTGATCCAGGTGTTCCTTTAACATACGCTGTGCAAAAGCTGGTTCATTCCAGGGCAAATTGCCACCATCCACCCACGGTTGAGGTGGAGCTGGTCGTTGGTACAGTCGCCACAAGGTGTCGGAATAACGATGCTCTTTATCACTCATAATTTGCCCTTTTTCACATGAAAGTTACTTGATCTCTATCAGCACCCATTATAACATCAGCCGGTAGCTAGTCGGAAAAATCATGTAATTCGCGCAAATCTGGGCAAATATAACGAGATTTAGTGGTGCTTTGCGGAATTTTAGATAGGTCTGGTATTTGATGTTGAATGATATCGAGCGGCATAACCGCACGGTTATGCTCAACCGCGTCAAGAATTACTGGCTCAAAGGTGTATTGGAAGAGTCACTTCACGGCGGGGAGCTGATCGATCTCAGCCTGGCTTACCGGCCCAGCGCCCTGGCCGACAGCGTGGAACCGCAATGGCAGCAAACGTCCGAATACGATATTCCCCTACCTTTTGGCACCAAGATCAGCACCGTATTTTCGGCCGCCGGTGGCGAACTGCTCATCCTGGGCGATCCAGGCGCCGGTAAAACAACCATGCTGCTGCAACTGGTCAACGATTTGCTGGCCTATGCCGAGGGTGACGAAGAACGACCGATACCCGTTGTCTTTAGTTTGGCCAGTTGGAACGACGAGCAGCCGTTAGACGAGTGGCTTATTGGCGAGTTGAGCAATAACTACGAAGTTCCCCACCAGCTCAGCCGAAGCTGGATTGCCAACAAGGGTTTTGTGCCCTTGCTAGATGGATTGGATGAAGTGGAACAAGAACAGCGCAGGCTCTGCGCTGATGCCATCAACAGTTTCCGCCAACGCTATCCCCAGGTCTGGATGCTGGTTACCACGCGCAGCCAGGACTATCATGCGCTTTCCACACGACTACAACTAGACAAGGCCATCGTCCTCCAATCATTAAGCATCGAACAAATTGATCTTTACCTGAGCAGCCGCGGGCAGCGCCTGGCGGGCTTACGAGCGGCGCTTTACCAAGATGCCACGTTGCGCGAACTCGCCCAATCTCCCCTGATGCTCAGCATCATGACTCTGGCCTATTATCGTGTGCCGGCCGAGGTTGCTTTCTCTCTCGGAAACCGGGAAACCGGGCGAAATCTACTGTTTGATGTCTACGTTGAACGCATGAGCCGCTATCGCAGTGGTGAGAAGGAATATGCCTCCGAGAACACCATACACTGGTTATCCTGGCTGGCGCGCAAGATGGAGCGCCAAAACCGGACCATGTTCTTCCTGGAAAATATGCAGCCCAGCTGGCTGCCGAGCACGGAACATCGCTCCTTCACCAACAGGCTGAAACTCATCGTCTTGCTTTCTTTTATATTCCTGGCTGCGATCGCTGGGCTGATCGGCTATCCCTCCTATGGCTTGCCAGGACTCGGCGTGGCCCTGCTTTTAGGCGCACTGGCCGGGCTCATGCCCATCCTGAGCAGGCGTCTTTTGCTGGGTAGTAAGATTGAATGGGATAGGATTGAAACGGTAGAAACTATCGGCTGGTCATGGCCATGGACCTGGTTGGGCCTGGCGGCTGGTGGTTTAGCTGGCCTGCTTGCCGGCCTGCTGCTCGCCTGGATAGATGGCCGTAGTGCCGCTACTGGCGTACCCTGGTTTCTATTGCTGCCCCTTTTCTCAGGCGCCGGCCTCGTCTTAGATAGAGCGGTGCTGCGTAGTGAAGTAAAGATTCGCACAACGCCTGGCCAGGGGCTCCGCCAATCGCGTCAAAATGGGCTTCGGATTGGAATAGTGACGACCGTGGCCACGGCCGTTCTTGCCACCCTCATCCTGTTTGCAAGCAGCTTGCTGGGCTTGCAAATACCCTGGATGGCCACGTTACCCTGGTTGGCCGGCGCCGCCTCGCTACTGGGGCTCACCGCCGGCCTGGCCTATGGAGGACTGGGGGCGTTACAGTTTCGCCGGCTGCGATCCACTTTCTGCCGCTTAGGAACTATTCCGGACGAATATGTGCATTTCCTGGACTATGCGGCAGAAAGGAGCTTGTTGCGTAGAGTGGGCGGTGGCTATACCTTTATGCACGCTTTGCTGTTAGATTACTTTGCCAAACGAACGACAGCGGACCCGGCAGGAATCGCCGAGACTAAGAAGACGATGACTTGAGAGCGAGAAGGGAATGAATGATATGGATTACAAAGGATTGCCCGAGCTACCACCAGAGCGCAGGTGGCGCCGGCAGATCTATCCGGCACCTATCGTCGTCGCCCTGATCCGGCGCCAATTCCGCCGTCCGGAAGCGGCAGGCCTGGCTCCCCATTACTTGCTGATCAAGCGCAAGGACAATCCCTACAACGGCCAGTGGGCATTGGTCGGGGGAAAATGGGATTTTGGCGAAACATTAAGCGCGGCGATACTTCGTGAAGTCAAGGAAGAAACGGACCTGGACGCTTCATTTGTCGCCGTGCGTGGCCTGGTAAGTGAGCGCGTTGTACCACCCCGGCCCAAGGGACAAGGGGCCCACTTCCTTATTTTCGTCTGCGATGTGACCGCCACCAGGGGAGACGCTGAGGAACAAGAAGAAGGTGCGGTCGACTGGTTCACACAGGAACAAATCGAAGGGCTTCGTGAAACCAAGGCGATCATCCCCAGCGATTACGCGATGCTGACCAGTTTCGCAGGCTCCCAAGAAGCAGTGCCCCACGTAGAAGCAGAGATGCGTGCCCCTATTGGCGGAGCCGCCAATGATCCCATTCAACTGCAACGCTTTGAGCGCATAAAAGGTCTTGATTTACTATCTGAGTAGCAGGGAACCGGCAGGAGCGGTATCGTTCTTAGAATACGGGCTTTTCTGCTAAAATAGATCGACTGGTGGGCAGAAACGCTAGAGCACGTCAACCATTCTGCGTTAGCACTTTGTAATGTTTAAAGGTCAATGCCTTACATACCCAGCGAGATAATTAATAAACGATACCGCATTGTGAGCCTCTTAGGTTCCAGTTCATATGGGGCGGTATACCGTGCCTGGGATTTATCCGCGAGGCAAAGTGTGGCCATAAAAGAGTACCTGGATCCCTCCCTGGAGACTCAGAAACGTTTTCGCGCCGAAGCCCGCAAACTCAACCGGTTGCAGCATCCGCAGTTAGCCCCCGTTCTTGACCATTTCGTGCTCGACCAAACAGGCCAATACCTGGTCAGCCTTTATATCGATGGCATTGATTTGCAAAGTTTGCTTGACCAGTACGGCCCATTGCCCTCGGACCTCACAGTCGCCTGGCTGCAAGCCGCCTGCAAGCCCTTAGCTTATCTGCACGACAAGAAACAACTGCACCTGGACATTAAACCGGCCAATATCCTGCTGACGCCTGCCGGCGAGGTCTTTCTGGTAGACAGCGGCCTGCCGGGAATGGGCACGCGCCCCCACGAGAGCGGCTACGGGTCGCCGGAACAACAGGCCCAGGGGGAGGTTACCGCCGCCAGCGATATTTACAGCCTGGGGGCCACGCTGTATTCATGTCTAACCGCCCAGAATCCGCCCAACGCCCTATCTCGCGAAAGTGGTCTGCAAAACTTGGTTCCGGCGCGGGAGGTCAACCCCGACATCGAGCCATACCTCTCCGTGGTAGCCACGCGGGCCATGTCTTTACGTCCTGACACACGATACGAATCGGCCGTTGATTTCGCCAGGGCCTTGGAACGGCCGTCAGGCCACCCCCAACCTATCTTTAGCGAAGGAAGACGGACGCCGGACCAGCAAACGGTCGTCCCACCCCCACCAAGACTGCCACCTAGCCGCCGGCGCCAGATCGAAAGGCGTACTATCTATGGCCTTCTCGCTTTGCTCTTGGTTGTCATTCTCGCCGGCACTGCCTTCGGGATCTTTAACCTGGCCGGACCGCAGCAGGTGACAGATGCGGAAGCGACGGCCACCCTTGAATCGGCCGTGGTCGCCGCCCTGACAGCCATCGCCCCCACAGATACACCCACACCCGTGCCCACCGAACCGCCGACGCCGACGCCTGAACCCTTTATCACCCAAACCGGATCGCGCATGATTCTCATTCCCGAAGGGATATTTCGCATGGGAGAAGACGAGGGCGAAAATAGAGATCGGCAACCTTCACACTTGATCCATCTAGATGCCTTCTTCATTGACGAAACAGAGGTCACCAATGGAGAATATGCGCAATGTGTGACCGCAGGTGGATGCGAACCGCCGGCCAGCGCCAATGCCACCTTTCATAGGGGTTACTACGGCGATCCCGCCTTTGACGACTACCCGGTCATATTTGTGAGATGGTTTGACGCGGAGGCATTTTGCCAATGGCGCGATGCCCGCCTGCCCTCGGAGGCCGAGTGGGAGAAAGCGGCAGGCTTTGATCCTATAGAAGGGATCAGAACCATTTATCCCTGGGGAGATGCCTTTGACGGCACGCGTCTCAACTTCTGCGACAAGAATTGTCCCCGGGATTTCCGGGATGCCTCGGCAGATGATGGCCACCAGGATACCGCCCCGGTCGGCAGTTATGTGAATGGTGCTTCTCCCTTCGGTATTTACGATATGTCCGGCAATGTCATGGAATGGGTCGGCGACTGGTACGATCCCCGTTTCTACCGCGATTCGACGGATACCAATCCCCTCGGACCCGTGGAAGGCCAGTTTAAGACAATACGTGGCGGCTCCTGGTTGTCTCCAGCGGAGGATACAACGGTTACGGTACGCGATTCCTTCGATCCCCTGGTAGCGCGGACCAACCTTGGCTTTCGCTGCGCCATGACGCCGCCTTAAGAAAATGATCCCGCTGCTTATCGAGATGTGCGGGGTCGCCAACAAATCGGAGTCTCTTCATGACTGATCAACTTCCCACTTCGCTCCCAGCGCTGGCCCAGGCGTTACGCTCCGGGCGTTTGCCCCTCCTGGATTATCTGGAACGCTTGCAAGCCCAATTTCAGCAGCGCGAACCTCAGGTGCTGGCATTCGTTCCTGAGCCCGATCGATTTATACGACTTCAGCGCGAGGCGCGGGAACTTCTGAAGAAATTTCCGGACCCTGAACGAGGACCGCTGCTTTTTGGCGTGCCCCTGGGCGTAAAGGACATCTTTCATGTTTCAGGATTCGTCACCCGGGCGGGCAGTTCGCTGCCGGAGGAGTTATTGCAGGGCCCTGAAGCCGCATCGGTGACGGCCTTGCGCAATGCTGGGGCGTTGATCTTGGGCAAGGCGGTAACGACGGAGTTCGCTTACTTCGCCCCAGGTCCCACGCGTAACCCCCATGCGCCCGCTCATACGCCGGGAGGTTCCAGCAGTGGATCGGCCGCGGCCGTGGGAGCCGGGCTTTGCCCCCTGGCGCTGGGAACACAAACGATCGGATCTATCAACCGGCCTGCCGCCTTTTGCGGCGTCGTTGGCTTCAAACCCAGTTACGACAGGATTTCCAGGGAGGGTGTTATTCCACTCTCGCCCTCGGCCGATCATGTAGGCTTTTTTGTGTCCCGCGTTGCCGGCGCAGCGCTTGTGGCCCCATTGTTGTGCCGCAACTGGCAAGATACAACGGTCGGCAAACCCGTCCTGGGCATTCCCGAAGGACCCTATCTGGCCCGTGTATCCGCTGAGGGCCAGGCCCATTTTGAAGCGGCGCGCCTGCGCCTGCGCCAGGCTGGCTTTTCGCTAAAGTCAGTTCCAACGATGCCTGACTTCGATGAAATTTACGAGCGGCACAACCTTATTGTAGCCGCCGAGGCCGCCCAGGTGCACGCCGACTGGTACGTCGACTACGGACACCTGCACCATCCCAAAACGGCCGATTTGATCGATCGCGGCAGCCGGCTATCCCCTGATGAGTTACAGGCAGCGCTAAAAGGACAAGAAAAGCTGCGCGGCCAACTCGTCCAACTTATGGATCAAAATGGGCTAGATTTGTGGCTTACGCCGTCGGCCGTAGGCCCCGCGCCGGCAGGGTTGGATAGTACAGGCGATCCGGTGATGAACCTGCCCTGGACCCATGCCGGTTTGCCCACGCTTAGCGTCCCTGCGGGTGTGAACAGCGCCGGATTGCCCATGGGCCTCCAATTGGCAGCTCGTTGGTATGACGACGAACGGTTAATCGCCTGGTCAGCAGGCATCGAAAACGCCCTCGCTCCCTGATCCCCATCATTGTCACCTCGTCCTGATCCACTCCGCGACCCACCAATTGTTAACCGTGGTTAACAATAGAGATTAGCTTTTCCTAAAACATTAATTAACCCTTGAAAACCAGGGCGCTTTGTAAGATAATTGCTGTCACAGATCTGGCAGCACCCTCCACGCTGGCGCATGATGCATGCAGGC
>JAACFF010000061.1 GCA_009937635.1 Chloroflexota bacterium | reverse complement strand
CTGCCTACTATTGAAGTCCATCCCATATTGACAACCTCCCGCAGCCCGCCGGCGACGGCAAGATAAATCCCATTTTGCTTTAGCGCGCTCTTACAACGCGAAAAGGAACTCGTGATTACACTGTCAAAAATGATGTCATAGGTCTCACCGCCCTTACTGAAAGCCTCTTTCGTGTAATCGATGGCCTTATCGGCTCCCAGTGATTTCACCAATTCCAAATTCCTACTGCTGCATACCCCGGTGACTTCCGCCCCATAATATCTTGCAAGCTGTACCGCATAAGTTCCCACACTTCCAGAAGCGCCATTGATTAGGATTTTTTGCCCGCTCTGAATCTTTGCCTTATCTCGAAGGAAGTATAAAGCCGCTCCTGCTCCACCAGGAACGGCCGCCGCTTCCTCATAGCTCATATTGGCCGGTTTTGTTACCAGCGGTCCATCTTCTGGCCGGCAAACATACTGGGCATAGGCGCCAAGAACGCTGCTTCCAATTCCAAACACCTGGTCGCCTTCCTTAAATCGCGTTACATCTTTGCCTACGGCTTCAATTTCTCCGGCTACCTCTGTCCCCAGTATTTGTTTTCTAGGTTTTCTAAGACCATTCACTAATCGTGGTACTGGTCCGAATCCGGGTGGCACAAAAGTGAAACCGCGCAAGTTCACATCCCCTGTGGTCACAGTTGCTGCATATACTCTTATCAAGACTTCATCAGCCTTGGGCTTGGGTTTTTCTACCTCTTTGAGCTGCAGAACATCGGGTGGTCCGTATTCTTCATATATAATCGCCTTCATGAGTGTCCTCCTAATTTCCTTAAGTAACCCTATCTATCGTATGGCTTCCGCTCTTTCCTGTTTTGGCCACTTCCATAATTGATGAACCCTTACACCTTCAGCATATTTGCCAGGTGGTATTAGTGTCATACCACTATCGTATTATTCGGGGTGTTATTTGCTGGTGTGGAGCATGAAGCGATGCGCAATGACGTAACAAAAGCGGGCTGCTAGCCCACATAGTTTCATTGTATTTGTGAACTGCTAATGCCGGTTTCAGGTATCCAGGCGATTAGATGGCGGGCAGAATGCCCCAGGCTCTGGCACTGGCAACCGCTTGATACCGGTTGTGCACCCAATCCAGGGCCTTGGTCAATCCACCTTGCTTGACGTACACCCTGGCCTTCAACGCCCCTATGGGACGACTATCTGGTACAGTATTGCGAACATAAAAGCTCTTGGCCCCATCCAACAAGTCAAGAGCAGCCTCCAGGTCTCCGTCGGATTCCTTTAATCGGGCCTGAGCACGTCGCCAGCGGTAGGGCCAATCGGATAATGTAGATTGCTTACCCAACTCCCTACTTTTTAACAGGTGCTGGGTGGCGGCTTCCCGATCACCCAGCTCATGATACAGCATGGCCAAACCTAAATACAGATGCCAGGACTTCTTCGATCAGGTAGTCCAGTACAAAGCGGTGGCTGCCTGTAAAAGATTTGATGAGGCTAGAACTGTCTTGATGTCCCTGCATTGAAATGGCAGCTAATTGCAGACCGGCAATCCAACCTTCGGTACGGGCTTCCAATGCGGCGACATCCTCTACCGCAAGATTCAAGCCCATTACCTGGTTGAGAAATTCAGCGGCTTCGGCGGAGGTAAAATGCAAATCTGCGGCGCGTAGTTCGGTCAATTGGCCACAGGCACGCAGGCGGGCCACGGGCAATTTTGGGTCGTCGCGCGTAGAGACGACCAGAAGCAGCTGCGGCGGAAGGTTTTCGAGCAGAAAGGTGACGGCCTTGTCAACCGGTTGGACATCAATAAGGTGGTAGTCATCAAGGGCGAGAACGATACTGTCCGGGATGGTGACGATATCATTGAGCAGGGCTGTCAGAATCGATTCGGTTGATGGTGGCTGAGGGGCTCGGAGCGCAGCCAATGTCCCTTCTCCCATATTCGGCTCAACCGTCTGCAGGGCAGCGATGAGGTAGGTAAGGAAGCGTGTTGTGTCGTTATCCCCTTTGTCCAGCGATAACCAGGCGGCCGGTCGCTCAAAGCCGGCGACCCATTCGCTGATCAGTGTAGTCTTACCAAATCCGGCGGGGGCGGAGACGAGGGTGAGCTTGTGACCGAGCTGCAGACCTTGATTGAGCTTGTCGATCAGTTGGGGGCGGGAAACGAGGTTCGGCCGTAATGGTGGGACATATAGCTTCGTTCGCAGCAGTGTATCAGGCATGCACACGTTATAAGGGAAAACGTCGAGCTAAGATGTAATCGGCGGTAGGCCACTAGCCCTGGTTAGGTATTAAAAGTCCAATTGGATCGTTGATTATCCTAAATTGCAACGCGAAGACATCGCCCCAGCTATGCACCCCTTCATCACCCAGTATAAAAATTGCTGTAAATATCATCTTCTCCCTACGCTGGTTGCTGCATATCGCGCGATTTTTGTGTCGAGGTGTACCGCTCAACTCGCTTGGTTTGATAGCATTGCGAACAGCTCTCTCTTGATTCGAATGTTCGCCATAACCGCAGAATTTTCGTTCAGTGGACTTTTTGCGTTAGCGATGTTACGAGTTAACAGTGATTTACCTGCTGCCGATGATGCACATGCTAATAAGTTCAAATTATTCATGACCACAAATAGTCCATATATCTTATTCGTGTGTATATTTCTAGCACAGTTCTTCGCCACAGGTGGATTGATTACCAAGAATCAAACATTGTTTGCTATCAAGATAGCATGGATTCTGGCGCACGCCGTGAATCTCCAGATTGTCTACAGAATTGGGGAATAGAGAGGGAATTCGACCTCAAACCAGTGCATCCTTGATTCCCGTCTCACAATTTGATACATTTGTTCTCTTATAATCTCGCTTAATCTGCACTGGGATATTCAAATGAACAAGGAAATGATCCACGGCCTGTTTAAGACAAACCACTGGGTATTGACCCACCAAACCGATGGCCTCACGCATGAGGACAGCTTGCTGCAGCTACCCTTTCGCGGCAACTGTCTCAACTGGGTGCTGGGGCACATTCTTGTTTCACGGGAGCGGGCGCTGGAATTGTTGGGCATTCAAGGGACTTGGAAGGAAGAGGAGATCGCCCGGTACAAGTTTGATTCCGAGCCAATCCTTGGGGCCGATGATCCCGGCATCCTGCCCTTCGAGCGCTTACTGGCCGATTTCAAGCGCACCCAAGAGCAGCTCGCCGATGGTTTTGCCGAAATTTCCGAGCTGCAGTTGGCAGAAGAGAACGAGCGCGGCCGTACGGTCGCCGACCGCCTGCTCTTCCTCGCCTGGCATGAAGGGTACCATCTCGGCCAGACCGAGTATCTGCGTCAACTGGCAGGTAAGGATGACAAGGTGATATAGGACGCAGCCGATTCTCCCTTACGAAAAAATCCAATATTGATCAAATTTGAGCCAACTGCTTGACAAGTAGAACAATTCGCTGTATTATACCAACCAGTTAATTATCTGATTGGTTAAATACGGCAAATCATGAGTAATGATGAAGACAGGCTAAGTCAAACTTTTGCGGCCCTGGCAAACACGACCCGGCGGGCGATCTTAGCGCGTTTAGCCGAGGGGGAGGCAACCGTTAACGAACTCGCAGAGCCATTTGATATGAGCCTGCCGGCCATTTCTAAGCACATCAGAGTATTGGAGCGTGCAGGACTAATCACACAGGGGCAAAAAGCGCAGTATCGACCCTGCAACATCGACGTAACACCCCTAAAAGAAATTTCCAAGTGGACAGAGCAGTACCGCCATATCTGGGAGGAACGCTTTGACCGCATTGACGACTATATCGATCAACTCAATATCAAGGAGATAAATAATGACTAATAGCACCGTTTATGAAGATGCCGTTGTAATTGAACGTACTTTCGATGCAGCTATAGATCTTATCTGGCAAATGTGGACACAACCTGAACATTTCAAAACATGGTACGGTCCAAAAGGCTTCACCGTACCCGTTGCCGAAATGGATATGCGCGTCGGTGGCAAGCGCCTGATTTGCATGGCATCACCTGATGGCAGCATGAAAATGTGGACGACAGGTGAATACACGGAAATTGTCCCAAACCAGCGCCTCGTCTACACCGAGAGCCCGGCTGATGAAAATGGCAATGTGGTTTCGCCATCGGCAATGGGAATGCCTGAAGGGTATCCCGCGACGACTGAAGTCACTGTGTTATTGGAAGACCTTGGTGGGCGAACCAAAATGGTGATGACCCATTCCGGTGTACCAGCAGATTCGGGCGCAGGAGGCGGCTGGAACCAAGCCTTCGACAAGTTGGCAGACCACATCAAAACTGTCCACAACGACAAATAAGTGGGCAGGCTTGTTTTAGCAGTTACTTTGACTGTCCAATTAAATAACAGTTTCATCGAAAATCCCATGTCATGCATGGGTTTTTGATGTCCAGAGACACGCCGCGCAAGGCTGGGAACCTAAAAAATGTCTACAGAATTGTGAAAATGGGGTTGTGTGTGTTCGTTTTTGGGAAAGTGTTCGGGAGATCTCAAGAAAAACGTTGTAATAACTAACGATTGCTGCCATGGTTCAGCCAAAGAGTTTAGGTCATTTTTGATCTTGAAGTTGCAAATTTTGCACCGTTTTTTTGCTGCGATCATTCGCCAACAGTATCATTTTCTACAGCACCACCGTTGGCCTAATCGAGGCTGGTGGACGCTTAGGGTGCGATGTAGGCGATGGTTTGGGGGCCTTCAGGCATGACACAGATGCGACAGGTGCCACCGTAGCGCTGCATGAGGGTGGTCACGGTTCCTTCGATATCCCGGCAGGGCGTGAAGAGGGCGCGGGTGATCTGGTCGTCGGTCAAATTGTGGCTGTAGACGTGAATGTCAGCGCGGAGCTGAATGGTAGCCTGGATTTGCACCTGCCATTGATCATGGCGGGTAAGGGGGGCTTTCTCGATCAGGTCAAGTACAGCTTGCGGTGAGTCAGCTTGGGCCAGGAGGGTGGCGTACAAGCCGTGATCAGGTAGCCCATCTTCACAGGCGGCAGCCATGATGATAGTTCCTCCTGCACGAAGGATTCGCGCGGCGGCGCTCATGCCTTTCACGGTCTGGTATAGGTTTTGGTCCAAGGGGTAGCCACTGTTGGTGGTGATGACGATATCGTAAGGATCTTCTACGGCGGCCATGGCCTGGCGGCGCACGAAGTCTCGACCGCTACGATGGGCTTCAATAAGATCACCGGCAAAGACGGCCGTGATTTCCTGGCCGGCGTTCAAAGCCACGTTGAGCAGGAAATCAGGCTCAGTGCGTAGCGCCACTTCGCGCATTTCCTCCCAAAGCGGATTGCCTTCACAAACGCCCCATGTCGCTTGCGGGTGGGCGATCATTTGCCAGCTATGATTGCTGAGGACGCTTTCAACTCCGGCAAGCGCGGGCAAAATAGCTTTTGGTCCGCCGCTGAAGCCAGCGAAAAAGTGGGGTTCGATGAAGCCGGTCAAAATGCGGCGATCCGCTTGTAGAAAATGGCGGTTGATGCGCACGGGATTGTCTAGAGAGGTGTGGCCCAAGGGAATGAGATTGTCGTCGTCGAAGGCATCATGCTGCAAGCAACGGTAATTATCGACGATGCTATCGCCCAACAGAATTCGCAGTTCGGCATCGGTTTGCAGACGGTGGGTGCCCAGTCCGTTAAGCAGGGTAATATCGCGGCGGTGAATACCGGCTTGCTCTAGTTCAGCGAGTAGAACCGGCAGGATAAGGTCATTGGGAGTAGCCCGAGTCAGGTCACTGTGGACGATGACGACGGTTTCGCCCGGCTGCACTTTGTCGTGTAGGGGGGATGACGCAACTGGGTGGCGTAGGGCGTGGCGAATGGCCCTGGTTTCGTCAGGCAGGCCAGGGATGTATTGGGAGACCAGGATGTCTGCCGATTCGGGGATGGAGATGGTGAGACCGGTACGGCCGTAGGCTAAATCGACCTTTTTCATTCGAAAAGACAAATGGGGATAAGAGGCTGATAGCTGACAGTTGTCAGCTATCAGCTTCAATTACATGACCCGGTCTACGAATTCGCGGTTGTGTACTTCCACGGGAACGGTCATCAATTCCAGGATACCTTTGGCTACGTGTTCGGAGAGGCGGCGGAAGGCTTCCTCTCCTTTTTCCTTAGTGGCGCGTAAGGGGTTGCCGATGACGCCACTTTCGATGAACTCGTGGTGATCCATGGGGAAGTTGAAGTAATTATATCCCTGAAACTCCACATCGGGCATGCCGTCTTTCTTGGCGAAAGTCTTGGGCAGGAATTCAGGGATGTGAGCCTTGGTGAATTCGGCGCGTTCCATGCGCACATACCCTTCGTCCCAGGCGAGATCCTGCGAGGTCTCCAGTTCGCTGGAATGCCAGCCGGGCGTCTCTTCGGGCGGATTTTCCATTAGACCTTCCAGAATGCCGATGTACCGTTCCATATAAGGCTTTACAAAGCTGATCAAAGCCCCGGTATCGTAACGCAATTTGCGTAACACGGGATCGACTACTTTCACATTAGAGCCGTGCCCATTCATAAAGACGATGCGATTGAAGCCGTGATGGATGAGGCTGCGCCCGACATCGTGCAGCACAGCCAAAAGCGTCGAGCTGCGCAGGGTGATCGTGCCGCGTCCCCGGCCTGGTTCATGCATATGCTGCGGCGAGTAACCAATCCATACGGGTGGTGTGTGCAGCACGCCGATCATCTCGGCCACGCGGCGGGACATCTCGACGGCCGTAATGGTGTCCGTATACAGTGGCAAATGGGGGCCGTGCTGCTCCAGGCTGGCCATGGGCACGATGATAAGATCCTTGTGCTCCAGGTACGCTTCAATGTCGACAAAGGTCAAATTCCCTAAATCCCATGATAGGAATTTGCTGCGGAATTCTTCGTCACCTTCGGTCAGGTGCGGTAGCTCGGAGTAATCCCTTCCATTATTTGCAATCATAGTTCTATTCCTTTTGTTCTTGTGGATGGTGCGTTGTAGGTTCCTCTCACTTAAGCAGTTTTTCCTCGCTCAGCCATCATCTTGATAAACAGCTGCGCCACTTCACGGCCGAATTCAGGATCGTTTACGTGGCGTTTGTACGGTATAACGGGGATATCGGCGCGGATATCCTCTTTTAGCGTGGCCAAAAAGGCTGCATCCGCTTGTGGATTCCAGAATGGCCCATCAGGCACATTGGGGATAGATAACCCTTGTGTGGGCACGGCGATTACAACCTCGGCCTTGGACATATTGAGCCGCTCGGCGAAGATATGGCCAAGTTGAATCATCTCTTCATGAGAAGCGCGCACCAGCGCATATTCGGGGTTGTGATCGTATACGGGACGGTCGGCGAGGTTGGCGGGCACAGTACCCGCGTTCCAGACGCTAAAATCGATGCAACCGGGAACCGCAACCTGGGGAATGCCCAACAGACCGATGCGCTGCAAGCGCTCTGGACCGCCATCGTGAATGCCGCCAACGAGCGGATCATAAATCTCGTTGGTCGTAAAATCGATCACGCCCACGAATTGGTTCGCTTCAGCCAGTTCTTCCATGGCCGGTCCGCCGACCCCGTTGGAGTGGAATATCACGGCCTCATATCCAGAATCGGCCAGCAATTCCTTGGCGGCCATAACGGCCGTGGTCGTGTTGCCCAGCATGGTCATAGCCACAAACTTCTGCCCTTCCCGGGGGTCGGGTAGGGCGTGGCCATGAGCAACCATGCCCTTAAGCGCCGCGGCAACATTGTCGAAGATGGTGCAGGCGATGGGATTTAAACCCAAGATATCGACGACAGAGTGTACGACCATCATGTCACGGGTTCCTACCAGAGGTTCGAAGAAGTGATAACCAGAGGCGATGGGCGAAACGAGAACCTTGGGCACACCGACGGGCAAGACCATGGCCGCCGCGGCACCCATGACCGCACCCTCCGCGCCACCCATGCTGACAATGGCATCAAGCTGGCCATCGGCGAACAGTTTCAAGATGAGTTTTTTGAGCGCTTCGCGCATGCCGGCCACGGCGCGGCCACGGCTGCCCGCATCACGCAACGCTTCAATGGTCGTCCCACCATAGGTAGCGGCCGTAGCCCTATCTATATCGGGTACGATATCCAGCGGTTCGCCAAGTATGCCGGAGTCTATAACCGTCGTCTGCAAACCCAGCGCCAACAAACGATCCCGTAGATATTTGATCTCCGGCCCTTTTGTGTCCAGGGTTCCGATGATGACTACCCGGTTGCCCATGTTACCCTCTCACCTGCTCTGATTTAAGAAACCCGGTTTTTCTACCTGAAATAATATGGTAGCTATATTAAAAAACCGGGGTTCTGAGCCAGTTCGTTAGTTTATTAACGGTAGAAGCGTGTTGGCTGTTGTTTCCACGAGCCAGCTGTAAAACTCTTCGGAAAGCACACCAGAACCATGATCCTCGATGAACTTCAGTTGTTCCGCGGTCAGTTCTTTTTCGGCCGCGGCTGTCGCGTTGGTATATGGATTGGCTGGTGTACGATCGAGCGGGGCTACAAATTCGACAGTCAGCGCGCCATCGTAACCGATCTCCTTCAATGTGCCGACGATATCACGCCAGTTGAGGGCCCCTTGGCCACAGGCCATGCGGTTGTTATCCGCTACATGGTAGTCAAATAATTTGTCCCCGGTATTCAAGAGCGCCTGTCTGAAATTCGCTTCCTCCATATTCATATGGAAGGCGTCCAAACATACACCACAATCTGGTCCTACCGCTTCAGCCAAAGCCAGCGCCTGGTCATGCCGGTTAATGAAGTTGGTCTCGAAGCGATTGAGCGGTTCAACGGCGACGCGAATACCTTCTTTCTGCGCATGAGCATTGACTTCACGCAACCCTTCCACGGCCCAATTCCACTCCGTGACTTCATCAGCCTGAGCGTTCACTTTTCCTACTTCAGAAGGCACGATGCTCATCAATTGGCCTTCCAATTCCTTGACCATGGTCACGCAATCTTTGAGGTATTGCACTGTATTGGCACGCCCCGCTTCGTCGGCTTGAATCAAATCCAGCCCGGTAAACATAAGGCTGATAGATCCCCAACACTTCAAACCATTCTCTTTTAGATAGCCACGGACTTCTTTTGTGTCATACTTGTCGGGCTCACCACCGATTTCGATGCTGTGATAGCCATATTTGGCCAGGCGGCGAATGGTGACCTCAATGGGTTCTGCCCTCATCCAATTGTGCATAGATAGTTGCATTTCAGTTACCTCCAGTTTTAATTTACTTCACCAACAATAATTTTTCGCGCGCAGAGGGTTCTGCGCACGGTTCATACCAATAGATTTTCCGCCAACAACTCATACAATCCACGCACTTGTAGATTAAAGGCCTCTGCGTGGCGCTGCAATTGATACAGCGTGCTAGGATCTTCACAGATAAGCAATTCAGCGCCACTGTTCTGGGCATCTTCCAGGCGAGCCAGCGTGAGCCGGTCCGCCAGTTCAGGTCTGCTGAACTGCAAATGGGTACTGCCCACGGGGTGGGCGTTTTCACGGCGATAGAAGAGTTCGTGCGGCTCAGTTGGCATCACGGCCGTTACCAGTTTACGTACCGCTTCATGCCGCTGCGGATTGCGAACCGCGTGTGTAGGATCGACGTAGGCGTAAGGCGTTCTGTCTGCCGAACGGCGAAAGTGTAGAGAACCTGCATCCACCTTTTCAGCCAGCAGAGAAACGACTTCCGCCAGGTCAACCGTGGACGGCCAAGTGAGGCCCAACCGTTCTTCGTATGCTTGGTTAAAGGTGAAATAATCACCCGCCGAAAGGAGTAGCAGCTTTGTAGCCTCACTTTCTTGCAGTTCACTCAAGGTGGCCTGGGCCAGCTTTGCGGCTGTCGCTGGAAAGCCCAGCGATGTTGCGAGAAGGCCATTGTTGCGTCCATCCCCGATAATCACGGGATTAATGCCCAAGGCGCTTAAGAGCTTGCGAACGGCAGGGAGCGCTTCCGGCCATAAATAGCGCGCTTCATCGCCAACGAATAAAGCGACATCCCCTTGTGCGGACGATGAACCACCTTCTTCTTCAGCAAAGGGAGTGCCCCATTTTTCTAAAGCGTCGTTCACAAGGTATACGGCCGTTGGCGCCAGGTTTTGTTCTACCAGTTCCACACGCACAGCAGCGACAGCGGCGGGGTGGGGTTGGTCAAAGACACAATGAGCCCGGCAGTTGCCACCATCTGGCTCGCTGTAGATCACGCCAACGGTTTCATCATTCCAATCAATTAAGCCGCGCTTCTGTGATGTAGCGATGAGGGCAATGCCATGAGGCGTCAAGGTTTCCAAGTCCGTTATCAGACCTACCGGGGCTACATGTCGGCACATTAAACAAAAGCGGCAGTTTTCGAGCGTTTCCATGGTGTTGTTAAGCATGACTAGAAACCTACCTTTCCCGGATTCATGATGCCGTTGGGATCAAGGGCATCCTTGATCGCTTTGAGCATCGGCCAGGCGGGACCATACTGGCGGCGCATATAGCGCGAGAGTTTTAACCCAACACCATGATGTTCATTAACCATGCCATCATTCTCCAGAACGGCCGTCATAGCCGTATTCCAGATGCGATTATGTAGACGAAGCGCCTCCTGCGCGTCTTCGGGTGGATCTTCAATGATAAAGCGACTGTACAAGGATGCTCCCCAGTGAAACCAATGGGAAAAATGAGCGATGTACTTAATGTTCAGATCGGCATAATTCTCTTCAACCGCCTTCTTTTCAGCCCAGTATAGCTTTTCCAGTTTATCAAATGTTGTAATAGTTTCTGTGGTGCCATACATCCAAGGGAACTTGAGGTTCTTGGGCGGGTAATAGAAATCATAGCGATGATCCCACCACTTCTCGCCAGGCTCACGACCTAAGTCACGCGCCCCCAGGCTGGTGCAAATCTTCATTGACTTCTCTTCTTGCAGGGCGGCCAGATCGGGATCCCCATCAAAACCCATGACCATGTAGGCCCCGTCAAGTTCATATCCGAGAATTGCCTTGACACGAGATGCCGTAGAAGCGGGATCGTAAAGACGAATGACCATGGGATCATAACGGCGGGTCATCATCAGCCGTCCAGCCTCAAGCGCGTTGGACAGGCTGTCAAATAGCACAGCCCGCATCAGCCGCGCCTCCGGCATGTACTCTATCTGCATGGTCGCTTCGGTGATCACACCCAGCGTTCCCTCCGATCCCAGGAAGAGATGGAAGTAGTCCAGCCCTGCCGAGTGAATGGGTACAACGGGCGTGCGAATGATCTCCCCAGTAGGCAAGACCACTTGCATTCTCATCACCAATTCTTCAGCTTTGCCATATTTGGTGCTGATCGTGCCCGACCCGCGTGGAGCCAGGTAACCGCCTAGCGTGGCGCAGTTGGCTGAGGCCGCATAATGGGGCAGGGTGAAACCCCGTTCCTGCAGCGCCCATTCCAGATGGGTGCCGATGATCCCCGCTTCGGCCGTCACTGTCAGTGACTTCTCGTCGATCTCGACAATCTTGTTCATGCGCTTCAAATCAAGGATGATCCCGCCATAGATGGAAAGTGCCCCACCTTGTGAACCGGAACCGCCACCATAAGGGATCACTGGAACCCGGTAGGCGTTGGCGATCTTTATGATGGCCGAGACCTCCTCGGCTGATGCCGGATGCACAATGTAGTCGGGCATCGCCGGTTGTTCTCCACGATCCAACCACATCTGTGGTACCCAGAACCAATCTGTGGCGTAAACCAAACGGTCACTTTCTCTCGTGGAAATGAAGGCCTCGCCCACGACCTCTTCAAGTTCGGAGCGGATCATTTCATTTTGGATTGCTTTTCCCATTTCCTTATTCCAATTCAATCGCTAAGTGCTCTGTAGACTTAATTCTTGCATAGAGAAATTCAACTATTTATCTATCTCGTCGGCGAAAGTGTATGACTTGAAAAGTTGAACTTCTTTGATTTACTCAATTTTCCCGGAAACTTTGTCGTGGCTTAACCTAGGCAACAGCATTTCAGTTTCCTATTAGTTACACTGCTGCTTGAAAGTTGTACCTTGCAGAAAAGTTGGCAACTTTATTCAGCCGCCAAATCAGCGGCAGCTTCATCTACTGGAGCCGCCGCGGTAACATGGCTCCAAACGATGAAGGCCAGGGTCGAGATCAGCAGTAAGTAAAATCCATACCTGAACAGCACGAACACCCATGGCTGGAACATAAAAATGATACCCAGCACAATACCGCCGATGAAGATCTTTTCTATCCTCTGGTACCATTTGTCGGACACCCTGAAGTTTAGCCTATTGGAAACCCACCAGGTGAATGACATGAAGAAAAGAATGATGGAAGAGAAGATGAGCAGAAAAGGGATACCACTATACAAGGGGTTCTTGGACAGTTGCTCTTCGCTGAAAATGCTCGATATGAACGGGCTCAACAAGATCCCCAACAGCAACAAGATCAGCGCGATAATCGGTAATGATTTTGGTAAAGGTGTTATGATTCTTTCTTCTTCCATCATAGATCCTTTGGCATTTTCCCGGAAAACCTGAAGTTTCCGGGAAAATTATGCCATCACGCACTAATAGTTAATATCAACTTGTCGTCTCGTCTCGGCCGATTTCAAGATCGCATCACAAACAACGGCCGTCTTATAGCCATCAAGGAATGTCGCGCCGTGCGGGCCGACCTCTTTGTCATTGACAATGCAGTCGAGGAGGTGGGTAATTTCATGCACGAAGGTATGCTCCCAGCCGATGATGTGTCCTTGTGGCCACCATTTATCCCACCAGGGATGGTAATCTTCAGAGACCAATACGCTGTGGAAACCCTGTGTTTCACGCGGTTTTTCACCGATCCAAAACACTTCCAACTCGTTCATACGCTCCAGGTTGAAGCGCACACTACCTTTCTCGGCGTTGATCTCAAAGACATTGTGATTCTTGCGTCCGCCGGCGAAGCGCGTGGATTCAAGGGTTCCAACAGCGCCGTTTTCGAACTCAACAACGGAGACGAAAGCGTCGTCGACATCCACTGTGCCCATACCACTTCCATCGAGCAGGGGCCGTTCCTTGATAAAGGTCTGCGTCAGGGCGCCGACTGACTTCATGTCGCCGACGAGATAGTGGGCCAGATCGATGATGTGCGCGCCCAGATCACCCAGGGCACCGCTGCCTGCCACCTCCTTGTCTAAGCGCCAGATCTTGGATTCATTGTAATGGGGCATGATCCACTCTTGCAGATAAACGGCCCGCCAATGGTATATCCGGCCCAAGGCTCCGCTGTCGATCAGGTTGCGAATCTGGCGTATGGCAGGCACGAAGCGGTAGTTAAAGGCCACCATGTGTTTGACGCCTGCCTTTTCTACGGCATCCAGCATCGTCTTCGACTCTTCGGCCGTACGTGCCAATGGCTTCTCGCATAGGACATGCATGCCAACCTCGGCAGCCATGATGCTAGGTTCGGCATGTACGTCATTTGGCCCACCATTGTCAAACAACTGTACGGCGTCGTCAGCCAGCATGTCACGCCAATCTGTATAATATTTGGCATATCCATACCGTTGTGCCGCGTTTGCACAATCAACCTCGTTCCGGCCAGCAAGCGCAGCAAGAACGGGGATGGCCGGGGGTGGATACATCATGTAGGGGATGGTTCTAAAAGCGTTGGAATGGGCCTTGCCCATGAAGGCGTAACCCAACATTCCCACGCCAATCTCGGGGATATCACCAGTGGCCGCCGGACCGGCCATGCTGCCAAATGAAGATTCACTCATCAGTAGACTCCTTTAATCCTTGGACTGGAACGCATCGTCAAATAATACATCGGACGGAACCAGGTCGAGCTTGCGCACCAGCGCCAGGGCTTCGGGTGCGCCCTGCTCGCGGTTCATATTGTTGTCTTCCCATTCGATGGAAAGCGGTCCTTCGTAGTTAATATCATTCAAGGCGCGGAAGATCTTTTCAAAGGGCACACCGCCACGTCCGGGCGAGACAAAGTCCCAACCGCGTCGGCGGTCGCCGAATACCAGATGGGAGGACAGGATCCCGTTTCGGCCGTTCAGGTTTCGAACTGATTCCTTCACATGCATATGGTAAATGCGATCTTTAAATTCGTAGAGAAATTCGACCGGATCTAGCAATTGCCAGTAGAGGTGGCTGGGATCGTAGTTGATGCCAAAGGCTTCACGATGATCGATGGCTTCCAAGGCCTTCTTCGTCGTCCATAAATCATAAGCAATTTCCGACTGGTGCACTTCCAAGCCAAATTTGACTCCCACCTCGTCAAAAACATCCAGGATAGGATTCCAACGATCGGCGAAATCCCTGTAACCATCCTCGATCATCTCTGGTGGTACTGGAGGAAATCCGGCCAAGGTGTGCCAAATCTTCGAACCGGTGAATCCTGTAACCACGCCAACGCCTAAAGCGGCCGCGGCTCTCGCTGTATTCTTAACGTCCTCTGCGCAACGTTGACGAACCCCCTCGGGATCTCCATCACCCCATAAGCGGGATGGGAGAATACCCTGATGGCGCTGATCAATGGGATGATCGCAAACGCCCTGGCTTACCAGGTGGGTGCCAATTGCGAAACACTTAAGGTTATACTTGTTAAGGATATCCCAGCGTCCTTGAATATAGCTGTCATCCTCCATTGCTTTGTCTACTTCAAAATGATCGCCCCAACAGGCGATTTCCAGACCATCAAATCCCCAATCGCTGGCCATCTGGCACATCGTTTCAAAGGGTATATCGGCCCATTGTGCAGTAAATAATGTGACTGGTCTTGCCATCGTATCCTCCAATTTCTTACAAAGAAATACAAAATCAAAAAAGTTCTCGATTTAGGAAACCCGGTTTTTCTTCTTGAACAATATGGGGGTGAATTTAAAAAACCGGGTTCTCGCACTAGCGCAGTGAATCCCAGGGAGCCTGGTCGGCCACTTCCTCGACTACATACCCGCCTTCGCCAACACAAGGGCCCAATATAGCTATCAACTTGGCGGGAGCTCTGCCTACATTGAAAGAAGCATGCACGACATTGGCATCGATGAAGATGCTACCGCCTGGGCCTAGGATTTGCTTCTTATCTTCAAGCCACTGTTCTATCGCCCCCGATATCACATAGATCACTTCTTCTTGGTCGGGGTGCTTATGGAAATTGTGGCCTTTGCCCGGATTCAAGGTTACCTCGATGACCGTAAGATCTGTCGCTCCGGTCATTGACGGGCGACACAACCAACCCAGATCGCCCCAATCGAGTTGTTCTCGCTCAACTTCGGCCGTTGTAATGAACTTGCCTTTCATTATCTACTCCTTCGTAAAATAAGCTTTCCAGCTTGTTCGTAAAATAAGCTTTCCAGCTTGTTCGCAACCTGAAAAGGTTGCGTTACATTATGCGTGCAGTTGTTTGAATTTACGTGCCTGCCCTTCGATGGCAGGCTCCGTTGCCAGGCGTTCGATGCTGCTGGCGCCAAAGAACCCGGCAATGCCCTCGGTATTGTCGAGTATGAATTGCGCATCATGCGGCTCGGCGATGGGGCCGCCGTGGCAGAGCACGATGATGTCGGGATTGACCTGCACGGCCGCATCGCGCATGGCCTGCACGCGCTTGGCGGAATCTTCCAAGGTCAAGGCAGTCTCCGCGCCAATGGACCCTTTGGTGGTCAAGCCCATGTGCGGCACAAGGACATCGGCCCCCGCCTCGGCCATGGCCCTGGCGTCATTAGGTTCAAATACGTAGGGGCAGGTGAGCATGTCCAGCTTGTGCGCTTCGCCAATCATGTCCACTTCCAGACCGTAGCTCATGCCCGTTTCTTCCAGGTTGGTGCGCATCACACCGTCGAACAAGCCTACAGTCGGAAAATTCTGCACGCCGTCAAAGCCCATCGCTTTTAGCTTTTTCAAGAGCACAGGCATCAGGCGGAAGGGATCTGTACCACACACACCGGCCAAGACCATTGTATCTTGCACGACGGGCAGCACTTCCGCAGCCATCTCCTGCACAATGGCGTTGGCATCCCCATAGGGCAGCAATCCCGCCAGGCTGCCGCGCCCAGCCATGCGGTAACGGCCGCTATTGTAAATAATGATTAGATCGACTCCGCCTCGTTCGGCGAACTTGGCGGAGATGCCCGTGCCCGCCCCTGCGCCAATGATGGGACGACCGTTGGTGACATTGTCACGCAATCTTTTTAACGCTTCGTCTCTAGGAATAAATGGCATCAGTTTTTCTATCTCCTATGTAAATCAAGCTTTCCAGCTTGATCACATCCTGGAAAGGTTATGTTACGGGACCAGAAACGCCAGGAGTTGCTCCGTGACGGCCCTGGCGAAGGCCTCGTCATTAATATTGTTATCTAGTTCGATCACGGGAATATCGTCGCGCACGTTTTCTTTGATGGCTGCGAAGAGGGCCTCGTTCGCTTCCGGCCACCAGAATTCGCCGCCTGGTGAATCGAGGATGGAGACGCCTTTTTGTGGCAGGAAGAAAGCCACCGGCCCAGTGGACTGATTCGCTTTTTCCGCCAAAATGCGTCCCAACTGAGCGTTTTCTGCGGGTGTTGTGCGCATCAACGAGATGTTGGGATTCCACAGATAGAACTTACGATCTTTGTACTTGTCGGGAATCGTGTCAGGCGCCCAGAAATTGGCCATGTCCACGCAGCCGGGAGCGATGACCTGCGGAAGGCCTTGCTTTGCCGCCGCATCCAATCGTTCCGGCCCAGCGGAGAGAACGCCGCCCAATAGTTCATCCGCCCATTCCGTCGTGGTGACGTCCAGCACCCCGGCGAAGTAACCGTCAGCTATGAGGCTTTCCATGGTCCGGCCGCCGGTGCCCGTGGCGTGGAAAACGAGCGTTTCATAGCCGCGCTCGTCGAGGATGGCCCGGCATTGGTCAACCAGTTCTGTGGTGTTGCCAAACATGGAAGCAGCGATCAAGGGTCGTTCCTCTATCTCGGGCACGGCCGTTTCCACCATACCCACGATAGCCCCCACGGCATTGGCGTAGATGCGCGCGCTGATGCGATTGACTCCGGCAACATCGACTACAGAAGGGATAAGCACGATGTCTTTGATGCCCACGTAACTGGTCGTGTCCCCCGCGGCCAGGGTAGTGACCATCGCTTTGGGGAAACCAACCGGCAGTTCGCGCATGGCAGAGGTGGCGATGACGGTGCCTGCAGAACCGCCCATGCCTAGGATGCCGTCGATCTTGCCCTGGCTGTAAAGTTCATTGGCGATGATAGCCACGCCTGAAGTCATCACGTCTATGGCCGTTCCCCGATCCGCCTGCTGGCGTAGGTCGGCCAGGGATGTTCCGCCCGCTTCGGCCACTTGCGCGGCCGTAATATCGGGTTCAAACAGGGGCTTGCCGACGACGCCGGTATTGACGACCAAGGTGCGGTGGCCGCGCTGTTCTATGGCGGCTTTTACAAAAGAGAATTCCTGGCCCTTTGTATCCAGGGCGCCGATTACAGCGATTGTCTTTGGCATACCTTGCCTCCCCTATGAAAACAGTCAACAGCAAATGGTGAAAAGTGAACAAGTAACATATCAGGCCAGTTGTTTGCGTAGAAAGGCTTGGCCTTCGACGGCCAGGGCGTCGCTGCTGTCCGCTAGAGGACGCCAGATGGCGGCCGCGCGGGCGATACTTTTTACGTCAGGTGTAAATGATTCGATGACCACGGGGCCATCATATTGAATATCATTCAAAGCCTGAGCTACACCACCCCAATCGACGTTGCCCGAACCGGGCGCTCCACGGTCATTTTCACAGGCATGAACGTGGCACAGACGCGGCCCCGCGGCGCGTATAGCATTGCCCAGTGACTTCTCTTCAATGTTCATGTGAAAGGTGTCCAACATGATGCGGCAGGAGGGGTGATCGACCCGATCGACAACCTCGATCACCTGTTCGGCCAGGTTGATAAAGCTGGTCTCGAAACGGTTGAGCGGTTCTATGCCCATGACGACGCCGCGATCCCCGGCATATTCGGCTAGCGCGCGCAGGTTGGAAACCAGGATATCTAAATCATGCGCTCGTTCTTCGGCCGCCTGCTGCCAGGTACGGCCAACGGTCGCGTAGATAGGCCCGACGAGATTGGTACCACCTATGGTCTGGACGGCCTCAATACAATCACGTACGTAGGCCATACCGTTCTCGCGAATACTGGCATCCGGGTGGATGAGATCGCGATCGGGCCCCATGGCCACGCAGGCGCTCACGTCAAGGCTGCTGTCACGAACAATCTCTGCGGCACGGCCGTAATCAATATCTTCTGTCCCCTCGAGCGGCAACTCTATCCAATCAAAGCCGAGTTCGGCGATATGGGGTGCCAACGTCTCTAGCCTACCGGTGGTCAATGGAGATACCCAGACCCAGGTGTTAATACCAAATTTCATGATTAGCCCACCTCTCCCAACTAAATTCGATTTCCATCGCCATCAAAATAATGCAATCGTTCTTGTACGATATCAAAGCGTACATCCTCACCAAGCTGAATGTTAGTGGTGCCAGGCACGAGGCTCAAGACAGTCAGTTCCCCTACTCGAAGATGAACGACTGTCTCGACGCCAAGCGGTTCAACCAAGGTGGCCGTGCCCTCAAATTCCCCTTCCGGAGCGGGTCTGATATCCTCTGGACGCACTCCCAAAGTAAATGTACCCGGTAAATCTCCATCCTCTTTTGTTACCGGCAGTATTAGTGGGCTATTTTCGACTTGCACTTTGCCATTTTCGCGCGCTGCAGACATCAAATTAATTCGCGGAGATCCCACCAACTGGGCTACAAATATTGATGTCGGGCGGTCATAGATATCGTTCGGATCGCCAATCTGAACCAGCTTCCCTTCATTTAAGACGCCAATCCGGTCAGCCATCGTCAACGCTTCAACCTGATCGTGGGTGACAAACAATGTCGTACTGCCTTGCGTTTTCTGAATGTGTTCCAGCTCCACCCTAAGCGACTCGCGCAGTTTGGCATCAAGATTAGAAAGGGGTTCGTCCATCAAGTAGAGCCGGGGTTCGCGAACGATGGCGCGGCCGATGGATACGCGCTGCATTTCGCCGCCTGAAAGCTTCGCCGTCTTGCGTTCGATCAGATGCGTAATGCGCAATATCTCACATGTCTCCTTGACGCGTCGCTTGATTTCATCTTCCGGCAATTTATGCACCGGCGATCGCAAGGGGAAGGCCAGGTTGTCATAGACGGTCATGTTTGGGTACAACGAGTATTGTTGGAAAACCATGGCTACATCACGCGAGGCCGGCGCCAACTCGTTGATCGCCTGCCCGTCAAACAAGATCTCACCCTGGTCCAATTTCTCCAACCCGGCGATCAGGCGCAGTGTGGTCGTCTTACCTGCGCCCGTGGGGCCAAGCAACACAAAAAACTCCGCGTCAGCAATCTCAAAGGAGATGTCGTTTACTGCGGTGACATCCTTGAATCGTTTGGTGATATGCTTGAGTATTACTTCAGTCACGATCTCTCCTCCAAAACGATCGCCCGCTCACTTTGCGGGTCGAAGAAACGCACCATCTCCGGTTGCAGGCCAAAGCGCATGTCCTCACCGATCACGTGGCTATGACCGCGCTCGCCACGGATATGGATCACAGCCTCAACGTTTTCTTCTTCTAAGGCTAGATGCAGCATATTAAACGCGCCATGCAAATCACTGGCATAGACTTCCGCGCCCAAATCACCTGTGCCGCCGGCATACGCAGCCTCTGGTCGGAAACCTAGGATGACCCGGTCGCTTGACAATTGCGTGGCCAAGGCGGCTCGCCACTGATCGGGAACCGTGTATTTATTGCCACCGGGCAGATGAACACGGCCGTCCTCAAGTGCCCCCTTCAATAAATTCATGCCCGGACTCCCAATAAAACGAGCCACGAACAGATTGGCGGGATTGTAATAAACTTCATATGGCGTCCCCACCTGCTGCACAACCGCGTCAGACATAACCACAATACGATCACCCATCGCCATCGCTTCTATCTGGTCATGGGTCACATAGACCGTTGTCGCCTCTTCCGCGATATGCAGCTCTTTAATTTCAGCGCGCATCGTCTCCCGGAAATCGGCATCTAACGCGCCAAGCGGTTCATCCATTAGGAACACCGACGGCTTGCGTACCAGCGCCCGGCCCAGGGCCACACGTTGTTTGTCTCCACCACTCAGTGAGCCCGGTTTTTGGGCCAGCAGGTGCTTGATTTGTAGTAAATCCACTACATGCTTCAGGCGTCGTTGGATAACCTCTTTCGAAGCTTTTTCCGCCTCTAACGGAAAAGTGATATTCTCCTCCACCGTCATATGCGGGTATAGAGCATAGAGTTGGAAGACAAATGCGATGTCCCGGTCGGCTGGATTGCGCCAGGTTACATCTCTGTCGCCGATATAAATCTTGCCTCCGCTCACCGCCTCCAGGCCAGAAATCATGCGCAAGGTCGTCGTCTTGCCACAGCCGGAGGGACCCAAGAGGACCACAAATTCTCCATCTTTGATAGTCAAATCGACAGGCTGGACGGCCTGAAAGTCGCCAAACCGTTTTTCTACCTGTTTAAGTTCTATCTGTGCCACAGTTTCACCCTATTGCCTGATAGCCCCAAACGTCACACCACGTAACAGGTGCTTGCGCAAGGCGAAAATAACGATTAACACCGGAATAAGAAATGCCAGCGTCCCGGCAGCAATCGCCGACCACTCAATACCGCCGCGCCCCAGCATGGTGGCGATAGCCGGGGGGGCCGTGCGCGCATTTTGGCTGGTTAGCATCAAGGCGAAGGCGTATTCATTCCAGACGAATATCAGACTGAAGACCGTAGTAGCGGCAATACCTGTCGCCGTCTGTGGCAATACGATCTTGTAAAATGCCTGAAACCGGCTGTAGCCATCTACCATAGCCGCTTCCTCGTATTCGCGCGGGATTTCGTCGATGAATCCTTTTAACAACCATACGGTCAATGAAAGATTAAAGACGGTATAAACCAGAATCATTCCCATGTACGTGTCGTGCAGACCGACTTGTCGGTACATCAAAAAGATGGGGATCGCAACCACTACCGCTGGTAACATGCGCCCGCTGAGAATAAAAAAGAGCAGGTCACCTTCGCCAGGCACCTCGAAACGGCTGAAAGCGTAAGCGGCGAATAAACCAAGTGTCACCGAGGCGATCGTCGCTCCAAAAGCGATAATAATCGAATTCGTGAGGCGTTTGATAAAATCACTCGGGCCGAGGATGCTCTGGCCACTGTTCAAGGCAACGCGCTCAAAGATACCCATCTCATCAATATTGGCTTTGCCCTCAGCCAGCGCTTCATCGCTTAGCTGCGCGCGCTCGGTGAGCAAAAAGACAAAGCCTTCAAGAGTAGGTTCAAATAACAATTTTGGTGGCAGCACAACATCAGTGCGTGATTTGAAAGCTGTCACGGTCATGACGAAAACAGGCACTAGAAGAATAATAGCCACAATAATCACGATAATTGCCCGGATTTTTTTGCCGAGTTGTGCCCGCGGCTGTACTTTGTCAACCCGAATGCCTACCGTTACCGGTTCGCGCGGGCCGGTTTCTGCGAATGAAGACATAATTATCCCTCCTTGGCCTTGTTCAAATTGCGGATGTAGAGATTGCTGATGGCAATAACGACGATCAGCACCATATAAGCAAAAGCGCTGGACCGGCCTGTCTGGAACTGTCCCAAAAAGGCCTGCTGGTAGATCCTGATCGCCACGACTTCCGTTTGCCCGGCAGGACCGCCGCCGGTCATACCCATAATGAGATCAAATGATTTTGTGAAGGCCTCGATCGTACGGAAAAGGATGGCGATAAGCAGTAGAGGAGCGACCTGCGGCAGGGTGATACGCCGGAATTGGAACCAGGAACTGGCGCGATCGATGACAGCCGCTTCATATAGATAATCGGGAATAGCCTTCAAGCCGGAATAGATGAGCAAAGCGACAAAAGGGGTCCACATCCAGACGTCGACGAGTATCACCGCCCATAGGGCCAGTCCCGGCATTGGTTCGCCTGCGTAGCGGCT
>JAACFF010000060.1 GCA_009937635.1 Chloroflexota bacterium | reverse complement strand
TCATTTCCGGTAGTGCCAGTCTCAGAAATCGTCTTGCTTGTAAGGATAGCGTATCTGATTGAATGCGGCCGTTCACCTCCAGCGTCAGAGGGGTAAATGCTTCGATCAGTTCCAGGATCCGCTTCGCACGGTAGTCAGGCAACCACTCACCTGTAAGCAGGTAAGGGTAAGCGGAACCATGCACCCGATTATTGGCTGTGACAAGTACGCCTTCTGGAGGATTACAATATTCCGGCAACTCCTCGAAGGAGATCCATCCTTCCCACTCATATTCATCTATCCAACCGGGTACAGGTACCAAACCAGATCCTTTTCGTCGGCGAGGAACAAGCCCTGGCATCTTATAACCGATATCACCATGTACGTCTGCATACACGACGTTTTGGCTGGGAAAACCCCAGGAGCGCAGGCTTTCGCGGAGCTGCTTCCCATCTGCTGCTCGATTCATGTCCAGAACAGCGCGCATGTGATTATTTCGGGTATATGAAGCCCATTGCAAGGCAAGGTCGCGCCCGTGCTGTGGCAGCAAATCCGAAAAAACAGGCCCATGCCGCGTATAGCGCACAGTTTCGACCACTGTTTTTCGACCACGCACCCTGATTACTTCTTCGACCATCTCAGCCTCAACCCATCGACCGTTCACTTCGTACATCGAGGAATTATCCTCACGAAAGCGTTCAATGTAGATGTCTTGCACATCAGGGAATCCATTGGTCACCCCCCATGCCACATGTTCATTATGCCCGATGATCACACCCGGTACACCAGGCATAGTAAAGCCTGTGACATTAAAACCACCCCCAACCAGATGGTTTTCATACCAGAACGCCGGAAATATCGCGGGCAAGTGCGGATCGTTGGCCAGAATTGGTCGTCCGCTGGCAGAATGCCGCTCGTTTACCACCCAATTGTTACTGCCGATACCACTGCCATCCGGGATCTTTCCCAATGGGATAGATAATAATGCCTGGCGGTATGCGTCAAGCAACTCCGTCGCCAGTCGTCGCCCAACTTTCGCATCAGGCAAGATCGTCCGGTAGTCGTTGTTATACAAAGGCGTCAAATCCACCGCCTTTTCTGGCCCCAAAGCCTCCAGTAACAAGGTCCGAATCAGTTCTGTCTCCCAATTAACAGAAAGCCCCCAGGCAAGAACAGCTCCCCAGGCGGCTGTATCAAATAATTGCCACGGTTCAGGCTTGTATCCTAGGAGCGAGAACTCCAACGGCAGCCTTCCTTGCTCGATATAGGCATTGATCCCCGCAGAATAAGCTCGCAACACCGCCTCAGTATCGACGTCAACGCCTAACACCTGCGCCTCAGCCGCCCTTATCCAGCCAAAATAGCGAGAAAAACGATCGGTTGCTAGACCAGATGGACCAGCGAGCTCGCTTATTCGACCCGCCCCAACTCGCCGTTGGGTGTCCATTTGGAACATCCGATCCTGAGCATGAACATACCCTTGGGCAAAAAAAAGATCATGTTCATTCTGAGCAAATATATGCGGAACTCCCCACTGGTCACGAATGATTTCGACGGCCTCAAAAACCCCATCCAGGCGGACCCGGCCGTTGGAAGGTGGCAGAGATCGCTTCAGAAGCTGCCGCCACGCATAAATCAACCCAGCCGCTCCGCCCGCCATTGCCGCCACGGGCAAGATCAGCTTGATAGTCCCTATTAACCACGATTTCGAGGGATTCATCGAGCTAGCGTCTTGAGCAGAGAATGGGATTCGCTACGAAACAGGCTCCCTGAAATCATACAACCCGTCCCGAAACCGCCACTGCTGCAAACACCCAGAGCAACCCAAGAGCGCCTCCTCTGACGCTTCCAACGCTGTTTGGCATTCAGGGCAGGCGAAAAACATCCCGGGATCGGCCGTTTCTCCCGGGGACACATGTCGGTTCCGAATGAATACGCTGGGGGTCAATTGCCACCAGTCACCAGTCAACTGAGCAAAGCTATCTAGGGCAACCAGGATTTCGGTAGGTACCACCTTTTTGAGCAATGCCATCCTAAAGTGGGACACCGTCAACATTCGGCCCGGCTCAAATCCCGCCCCGGCCAATCGTTCAAGAATCCAGCGCGGGTGAAAGTCATAGTTGAGTTCCACAAACTCCTCCGGCACATGCGAAAACGGTGACCAATCCTGTCTTCCAGTCCAATAACGCGCCATTGCCTTCAGATGATGTTTGCTGGCAAACTCGAGTACATAGGTTGCCCGCGGCCGGGCAATACGAAACAGTTGATTAAAGACCGCCGGAACATCAGCAGCATGATGCAAAGTTCGCACCTGGACAATAGTCTCGAACAAACCAGCAACGAAGGGCATACGATACCAATTCCCTGCCACATAAATAAACCGAGGATCGTTGCCTAGTTGAGCTTGCGCCTCATGTAGCAAGGTGCGCGAATAATCAAAAAGCACAACTTTTTCGTAGCCGGTATATTCATCCGCTAGACGGCCGAATCCGGCGCCAATCTCGATTAGCGTTTTCCCGCTTTGCGGCATCAAGCGCCGCAAAGCGACACGCTCAACCCGATCTTCATAGGCGCGTGCCCCACCTTCCCAGAAACGAGTCCGGTAATCAGAGCCCTCATAATCACAAACTGGTGGCAAATCTTTCATATCGGTGATACTTACCCTTCTTAATCTCTCGCCACGGAACTCAAATGGCAATCCTAGCATGGTTCAACAGATTAGCAATTCTCCAATAGACCTTCTTTTGTCCCCGGAAACATCTACGAAAATCTTTAAAATGTTTCCCGGGAAACATTTTCGCCAATTTCGACGCACTTTACGCCTATTCTCAGATCGCTTCTATCCTAACCTTTTATCATGCGCGTGCCCAACATTGCCAGAATGGCTGAATCAAGTAGAATATCCTCAGAAAAACCAGCGTCCGCGAACTTGACACCGGCTGGAACACCCACATGACAAACGATGTAGCCATTTTCCTTGACCTTGACAATTTGGTCATCGGAGCCAAACAAGCAAGTCTAACCTTTGACATCAACCTTGTCCTTGATCATTTAAAACAGATCACCGATGGCAGAATTGTTCTACGCCAAGCATATGGTGCAGGGCGGCAAAGTCAACTAATTTTGCAAGAATTAGCCCAAGCCGGTTTCGTCGTGCAATCTGCTACTCGCATCAACAATTTTGGCAAGAACCTAGCCGATATGCAGATCGTCGTCAGCGCCATGGACACCCTAGTAGACGGTCATCAATATAACACTTACGTTCTAATGAGCGGGGATCGAGATTTCACGCCCCTGGTCCAATCTTTACGCAAACGCGGCAAGTGCGTTATTGGCGTGGGAATCAAGCACACGACCAGCAGCAGTCTAGTCGAACTCTGTGATCAATACATTTTTTATGAAGATTTAATTCCTCTGACAGATCTGTCTCAAGCAAATGTGGAAGAGTTGCTGGCCCTTGCGCGAGACGATCTACTTCAGAACAAGAAGCAAGCTCGCGCCAGCCTTTTAAAGCAAAAAATGATGAATCTTAGTAAAGGCACGTTTGATCGTTCCGCTTACCCAGAAAGTAGCTTTCGAAAATTCCTCCAACAATATCCAGAAATCGTTCAGTTGCGGCAAGAAGGAAGCACTACCTATATCGCATATCCGTTGCCGAGTCAATCTGAAAAACCGCTTCACCTTCGCTATCGCAGCGCCCTCAAGAAACAGAGAGTACGCATAATTCCCGCACACCAACGATTTATCGTGTTGAAGGATTTGATTCACTTGCTCTCAGAAGATCGCCAATTACTCTGGCGTGAGGTCCTTTCCGCTCTCGCTGCTAACTATGAAAACAATAGCGATAATGGCATCTCCAAGAACATGATAAACGCCGTGATGCTCGTCTCCCGCCAAGCCAATGTAATTCGCACACTAAAAGGACGATCTCTGTCGACCGCCCCTGTTCTTTTAGGCATAAAGGAAGGACGAATCTTTCAGCAAGCAGTGATTCGTATAGATGGCACCTATTTACAGGCAATCCAAGATCTTCCAGATCCGTTCGACCTATCAGAAGCTACTTTGGCTCTATACGATAGCACTAGCTACATGCCATATTTAGGGCGCGTTTTCAATTCTTTGGATGCTCTTAAGGCCAACTGAACAAAGCTGAAATTAGCCTAATGGAATTTCGTCCCGGTGCCCCAACCCTTGACTGTTGTCAATAAAATAAAGCCTACTTGGAGACAGGCAGTACCAATTCACTTTAGCCAGCTTTAACCGAATCTGAGAAGGAGCACTTTTTATAAAGGGATATTTCTTTTCGTACAAAGAGATAGCCTCTTTTTGTTCTTCACCATGTAGTTGGAATACATGTCCTTCTAACTGGATCCCTTTAATTGCAGGCCAATCTTCGTAATCTTCCTGAATAGTGGCCGCAGCCTGTGGTTGTCCACCTACATTCTTTATATGGCGCGTATGCCCGGCCGAAAGAAAATACAAAGCGAAACCATTATTGACATAAAATAAAGCGGTGGCCCAGGGACTATCCATGCTGACAGTAGCAAGGGTCATCACTTGGTGGCCTTGCAAATAGTCTAAGGCCAGCTTACGTGGATCACGGACTGCTGCCATCAGGACCTCCTTGCCAACGATTGAAAAGATCGACAGGCAGCTCAATATCCACGAGATCCAAAACGCGATTTACAGTTTGGTTGACAATATCCTCTATGGTACGGGGACGGTGATAAAAAGCCGGCATAGGCGGAACAATAATCGCGCCCAACTCCGTAGCCTGCACCATCATGCGCAAATGTCCCAAGTGTAGCGGTGTCTCTCGTGGCACAAGAATCAACCGGCGCCGATCCTTAAGTACAACATCGGCGGCCCGCAGTAGCAAATTATCACTAAAGGAGTAGGCGACACCGGCCAATGTTTTCATGGAACAGGGCATGACTATCATCCCATCCGTCTTGAAAGAGCCAGAAGAGATGCGTGCAGCAATGTCCTTGAAGCGATAGGTAACATCTGCGAGGGCTCTTACCTCATCTACGGAATAGTCTGTCTCCAACCCCATCGTGATTCCGGCGGCCGTACTCATGACGAGGTGCGTTTCAATAACATTAACATCTTTTAAAACCTCGAGTAGACGAATACCATATATTACGCCACTGGCACCAGATATGCCTATGATGATTTTCTTCATGATCGGTCGGTCCTTCGGTTCATCGCGTTATGGTCAATTACAGGTATAATATCCTTGCATTTTAAGGTATGATGAGGTTTTTGTGAAATCAAACTATGTGGCAGGGTTACATGCCGGTGAGGAATTAATCAACGAGCCGTTTTTATTGGATGATGTAGTGCGTCGCAAAACCCGCGACGGCCGTCCCTTTCTGCTGTGTACATTGCGGGATCGTACAGGTCTTTTAAACGGCGTATTTTGGGATGTTCCAGACTATATCGACGCCTGGATACGACCCGGTCTGGCCGTACTCGTTTCAGGACAAACCAATAACTACAAAAATGCGCTCCAAGTTAACATAACGGATTTGAATTTGGCAGGTGCTGTGGAATCTACCGAACTCCTACCCTCTAGTCAACGATCTCGGGAAGAAATGATCGCTGAGTTACGAACACATGTCGAACAATTAGATGAACCATGGCAATCACTAATTACCAGCATCATTCTCAACACTGATTTTTTGGCGCGCTTTGCACAAGCTCCCGCTGCACGAACAATGCACCACGCCTACATTGGTGGTCTATTGGAACATACTCTGAGCATGGTCACCTTATCTGGCATGCTCTCCGATCACTATCCATATGTGAATAAGAACCTTTTACTATCGGGAACGCTATTACATGATATCGGCAAAACCATGGAATATCTTGTGGATGGATCCTTTGGTTTTTCTGAGGACGGCCGTTTGGTGGGTCACATCGTGCGTGCGGTTGTGTTAATCGAAAAGGCTGCAGCGGAGTTGGAATTCCCGCAAGACGACTTACACCAACTTATCCACCTGATTGTCTCCCACCACGGCTTATTGGAATGGGGGTCCCCTGTCAAACCAAAGACCCTAGAAGCCATCCTTCTGCATCAAGTTGACCTGCTGGATAGTCGTGTGCAAGGGTTTTTTGACCATCTAAACAATGACACCGGAAGTGAAACGTGGACGGTGAAGAGCAGTATCATGCACGGCACCGAACTGCGATTCCCCCCCACATTTGACAGAGGTTCGCAACAGAATCAAGAATGATAACTCCCAAGTCATCTCTATCAACTTGTTCTTGGCCAAGATATGGCAATACGGCAATGCTGGTAGAATCTTGACCTGATTCAACCTCAATTTATTCATTAAGTTCACTGTATTAATCTGTCATAGGATAACAACCTCAAGTAACGATCCGCAGTTTCTACCGTCATTTATCTACCATAAACCACCGCCGAACAAAGAATTGAACAGCTATTCTACCCCCATTATACGCAAGACCCGCAAAAGTTTCCTTTTTTCTCGGCCCTGCTTCGTCCTATTTAGTACGCTGCTGCAACCACTTGTACTAACAATATATTCCCAAATTTATCTATCTCTTTTCCAAGCTGATACAATTTCATGAACATGGACCCCGAAATTCGCCAACTTGTTCAGACAATTCACGACTGCCCTACACAGGCTGTTCTCGTTGCCGCCGGTGCAGGAACGCAGGCATTATCCGATCTGTTAGGTGTTGCCGGTGCAACGCGCACGCTACTCGAAGCCCTGATTCCTTATAGCGAAGCCTCATTTAATGAGTTCCTTGGCCAAAAACCACCACAATATGTTGCCGATGAAACAGCCCGTCTATTAGCTGGGCGTGCATTCACGCGCGCTCGTTGGCTAGCCCCAGGAGAAAGTCGCGTTGTAGGTCTTGCCTGCACTGCTACTATCGTTACCGACCGTCCCAAAAGAGGCCAGCACCGTGCCCATATCGCCACCTGGCAGCCATCGCGCCTGATCTGTCATCGTCTTCACCTTTACAAGGGTGCAAGAGATCGGGCAGGAGAAGAGAATGTGGTCAGCCGTACCCTACTTAATGCGCTAGCCCAATCATGTGGTATCAAGCATTTGGTGCCCAACCCGTTCGTTACTGGTGAGGATCTGGTAGTCCAAGTAACTGATTTTGAGCAACTTGTGAGCAAGCTTAAACGCGCAGAAATCTCCTATTTCGGCGTATTTGATCATGGGATGACTGTATGCGACGAATCGGCGCCAAAAGCGCTATTGTCAGGAGCGTTTAATCCTCTGCACGATGGTCACCTTACTCTGGCACGTGTGACCGCTGAGTTATTGGGGCAAGAGGTTGCTTTCGAACTCTCGGTGAACAATGCAGACAAACCTCCACTTGTGACCAAGATCGCGCTGGAGCGCATCTCCCAATTTGCCGGTCGCTATCAGATATTCGCCAGCAATGCCCCAACATTTGTTGAAAAATCTCGTCTATATCCCGGAACGACATTTATTGTAGGATACGACACGGCCGTTCGCATACTTTATCCCCACTATTACGGCAACAACATCAAAGATCTTGAAAACGCGCTGCACGAGATCGAGAAACAGGGTTGCAGTTTTCTGGTTGCAGGTCGAACCGCGGCAGATGGCCATTTCTATCAGGTCGACGATCTGGCTATCCCCCAAAGATTTCAGCGCCTATTCAAAGGAATTCCTAGCGATCTGTTCCGCAAAGATATTTCATCCACGGAACTACGTCGATCCGGAATGAAAGGGAGCCGCTAGAGACTCGCCGGCAAATTGATTGCCAAGTATCAACGGTTATTTTTATCGATACGCCGGACAGTCTGCCGCAATTTAACAACACTGTCCGCTGGATGATACCCTTTTCTCAGGCTCAAATTTGCATAAATTAGCGTTCGAGAACCGACAAGACAGGCCGGATTAAGCACCGCATTACACCCAGTCTGTACATCGTCACCCAAGATCGCCCCTAACTTAGCCAGGCCAGTATCGTATTCTCGACTCTCAATAAGAAGATTGATTGTCGGCCGTTTCCCGGAACCTGGATCTTTCTGGCTAAGAATTCCTAGATTACTGAGCTTTGTACCGGCTCCTAGATTCACCCGGTGACCCAGGATAGAATCACCGACGTAGTTGAAATGGGGCGCGTGCGCACCTGGTAAGAACAGACTGTTCTTGGCCTCACTAGCATGCCCTAATACACTACCCGGCATTAAAATGACATTTTCGCGCAGAAATGCACCATGCCGTACAACTGCCCCCTCACCTATGTATGCAGGACCATGAACATAAGCTCCCGGTTCAATGCGTGCATTCTTGCCAATATAAATAGGGCTGTCACCAATATATGCTCCTGGAGATATTTCACCTAGAATCGTCTGTTTAGCTCCAGTCAATCGCGCTACATGACGCCCAATATGGGGAACGGCTTGCCAGACCAGATCGCAATCCACAAAAAAAATCGCTACGGACTCGTCGCTCAAATCGAAGAAATCGGATGGGTGTAACATTATCCTCCTCTTAACGCCACTTCAATGGCAGGCGTCAAACGCAATAAAAAGTCATGAATAGGCTGCTGTGGTACACTTTCAGTAAACGCCGTAAACAAAACTTCACCACACCAGCCGCCCAGCCCGTAAAGGACAAACCGAATCCACATCACTCCAATAATACCCCAACTTCCCCAGAGAATCCCTACAAATGAGCATGCTGGAGCCACGAATAACCTGTCAGGTATTTTACTGAACCGATCTCAGCGGTAGCGGCTGCGATGCGTTGATTTCTGAATATTAGTCCAATCTGTGGACAATCTGTTCGTGCACTAGATCAAGCATGCCTTCAATTTACGAGTGCCGGGTGAGTTAGCGATCGTCTTGGACATCACTTCCTTAACAGAAAGGGGCAACCCTGCGGCTGCCCCTCTAGCATTGGAGAAAGAAATAGTTCGTATCAGTTTCAGGCAGGTGAAATCTCAAACTGCTCTTCTTCAGTCGATCCCTTGAAGGCAATCGTCGACGATTCCCCGCCAGAGATCGCCAACTGGATCTCGTCAAAGTAACCGACGCCGACAAAACTCTGATGCTTGATTGCGCGGAAACCGTGCTGCTTCTGTAAGTCAAATTCTCGTTCTTGAAAGCGAGAATACGCTCCCATACCTTCTTCTTTGTAGCCTTGAGCTAACTCAAACATGCTCGCATTAACGGTATGGAATCCGGCTAGAGTAACAAACTGGTATTTATAACCCATCTTGCCAATTTCCTGCTGGAAGCTGGCAATCTCTTTTTCATTCAAATTCGCGCGCCAGTTAAAGGATGGAGAACAATTGTAAGCCAGCATCTTCCCCGGATACTTTTCATGAACAGCGTCCGCGAATTCCTTCGCCTCCTGCAAATCAGGATGTGCCGTCTCACACCAAATCAAATCAGCATACGGGGCATATGATAGGGCGCGGCTTATAGCGCATTGCAAGCCACCTTCAAGTTGATAAAAACCTTCGGCCGTTCGCTCGCCACTGATGAACGGCCGATCACGGGGATCAATGTCGCTGGTTATCAGCTGCGCCGCTTCAGCATCTGTACGGGCAAATAGTAAAGTGGGAACTCCCATGATATCGGCCGCAAGGCGAGCAGCAACCAGTTTCTGGATAAACTCACGCGTCGGCACCAACACTTTCCCACCCATGTGACCACACTTCTTAGCTGAAGACAGTTGATCTTCGAAGTGCACACCTGCTGCGCCAGCCTCAATCATGGCTTTCATCAGTTCGAATGCATTTAGTGTACCGCCGAAGCCAGATTCAGCGTCAGCTACGATAGGGGCAAACCAATAAATGCCATTCTCTTGCTCCATATGCCAGATCTGATCAGCACGCATTAGAGCGTTGTTGATGCGCTTAACTAACTTCGGTGCACTGTCAGCCGGGTAAAGACTCTGGTCAGGGTAAGTCTGCACCGCACCGTTAGCGTCGGCCGCGACTTGCCAACCGCTCAAGTAGATAGCCTTAAGCCCGGCTTGCACCATCTGCACAGCCTGGTTGCCAGTAACTGCGCCAAGTGAGTTAATGTAATCCTCCTCACCCAAAAGGCGCCAAAGACGCTCCGCCCCGATACGCGCCAATGTATGCTCGATCTGCACAGTTCCCCGGAGCCGTACTACATCCTCCGCGGAGTACGGTCGCTTAATTCCCTGCCATCGCTTATTAAGTTCCCAATCATCTTTTAACTTCGCAACATTATACGGTTTGAACACAGCCAAATCCTCCTCTGAATAATTCAAAACTGGTTTTTGCTCACAATTGCTAAATATACCCTTGCCTTCGTGACGAACAGAATCTCCATCACTCAATCCAAATATTCATACGCTTTAATTGTCAAGAAATCGGTAAACTCATCAGTCAAGCTGATCTCCTCAAAAAGTTTAGCGGCTAATTCATAATTGTGGGTCGCAAAAAATTCCTCACCAACCTGGCCCTCAAGCTCAGCCAATACCTCTATGACTATCTCGTGAAAGAGCTCAGGAGTGATTGGGCGTCCATCCTCCAACTGAGTATGAGGGTTATGGAGCCATTGCCAGATCTGAGAACGGGAGATTTCTGCCGTTGCAGCATCTTCCATGAGATTATAAATCGGAACACATCCGTTTCCACTCAACCACGACGCCATGTATTGGATACCTACATCTACGTTGAGACGTACTCCCTCCATAGTGATGGACCCTTTGGGAACGGCCAGCAACTCATCAGATGTAACCTCCAGATCATCCAGTTTGCGGAAAATCTGATTGGGAGTCGGCATGTACTTGTCAAATTCCTCCTTGGCGATTTGCACCAACCCCGGATGAGCGACCCAGGTGCCATCATGCCCGTCTTTAGCCTCACGAATCTTGTCTGTGCGCACTTTATCTAATGCAATGCGGTTAGCTTCAAGATCACTCTTAATCGGTATCTGCGCCGCCATACCGCCCATGGCATGGATCTCCCGATTGTGGCATACCTTAATCACATATAAAGAATAGGAGCGCATCATAGGCGTGGTCATGGTGACCTTAGCTCGATCTGGCAAATAAAAATCAGGGTGTTTCTGAAACTTGCGAATCGCGCTGAAAATATAGTCCCATCGACCACAATTCAAACCTGCGGAGTGGTCACGCAATTCATAAAGGATCTCGTCTGCTTCAAACGTGGCTAGGATGTTCTCAATCAGCACCGTAGCGCGAATAGTCCCCTGGGGTACGCCGCACTCGTCTTGGGCCATAACAAAGACGTCATTCCACAAACGCGCCTCTAGATGGCCTTCGAGTTTAGGCAGATAAAAGTAAGGCCCCGACCCATTGTCTATCTGATTCTTTGCATTGTGGAAGAAGAAAAGACCGAAATCAAACAGAGAAGCCGAAATGGGACGGCCGTCAACTAAAACATGCTTTTCTTCCAGGTGCCAGCCCCGAGGACGCACCATCAAGGTCGCAATCTCATCTTGCAGCTGGTAGAATTTTCCGTTCGGCGCCGTATGTGTAATCACCCCATCTATGGCATCTCGCAAATTAATTTGACCCTCAATCGTGGTTACCCAGGTCGGCGAATGAGAATCCTCAAAATCAGCCATAAATATACTAGCCCCAGAGTTAAGGGCATTGATGATCATCTTGCGGTCGACTGGTCCAGTGATCTCAACGCGACGATCTTCAAGATCCGGAGGGATGGGGGCCACAGTCCATTCACTTTGACGAATATGCTCGGTCTCTGGCAGAAAGTCTGGCATAACACCTGCATTAATTTCTGCCTGCCGGACATCACGCATCTGCAGCAATTGGCGACGACGGCCACCAAACGCCCGTTCCAAATTCACAACAAACGCAAGCGCTTCTGGAGTTAAGATTTGGGCAAATGCAGGCGGCACCTCTCCTCTAATCTCCAACCCGTCCACGATTGGTGCGGCACTTTCAGCTAACATAACTCTTTCTCCTTTAAGCGAACTCAGAAAAGATAGGCTTTTAGCGAAAATTCGCCAAGAGTGAAAACAAGTATAATCACGAATCTATCTTTGTCAACCCTCCCTTAGCGCATCTTTGTCTTTCAGCGAATTTTCGCTAAACTGGAGCATATAAACACGTCTATAACGCGCTGCGTTATATTATAGCTGAAAGTAGCCACTTTTGTCTTAAGCGGTGACAAATATCATATAGATATGTGATGTTTGTCATATATGTCGAAGGAAATGACCATGGGTCTACATCTAATCAATATCATTTTTGGCATGAAAGTTCGTCGGGCGCGCCTTGATGCCAGTCTGTCACTCTCTGAGTTCGCCAACCTATGCGAGCTCTCCCCTTCTTACATGACCGAGATTGAAAAAGGTCGAAAATATCCCCGAACGGACAAAATTGTAAAAATGGCGAATGTGCTTGGTAAAAATTATGATGAATTGGTATCCATCAAGCTTCCCCCGTCACTGACTTATTTGGAATCGACGCTTTCCTCGTCTGTAATGCAGCGCTTCCCTTTTGATGAGTTTGGATTCGAAGCCAGCGATCTGGTGAACTTATTAACACGTGAACCGGTTAAAGCAAGCGCGCTCTTACACGCCGTCCTCGAGGTCGGTCGTCGCTATGATTTGCAGGAAGAAGAATTTCTGCGGGCTGCCCTGCGATCATACCAGGAAATACATGAGAACTATTTCCCAGAACTAGAAGAAGCATCCATTCGATTTATGACCGAGTTCGGAAAGAAGTACCCACTGCACGAAAAAACACCTACCACGCTATCCACCTTGGAAACGATTCTTCGCCAAGAATATAACTACGAAATTGACGATCAAACGATGGGATCGTTTACAGAACTTTCGAATTACCGCTCTGTCTACATTCATGGCACGAATCCAAAACTTTACATCAACGATGGGCTATATTCACGTCAGGTGAAATTCATTTTGGCACGTGAGCTTGGCTACCAATATCTAGATCTTAAAGAAAGGTCACAAACGTCTACACCGGATCAGATAGTCACCTTTCAACAGTTACTCAATGATTTTAAGGCCGCATATTTTGGCGGAGCATTACTTATGCCTCGGACCCCATTCCTGGATAATTTGCAGAGCTTCTTTGCCTCACTTTCCTGGAGCAAGGAGCCACTGCTAGCAATGCTGGCACGATACAATGTCACTCCAGAAATGCTGCTCTATCGCTTCAGTGAGCTTGTTCCACAATTCTTTGGAATCAAGCTACACTTCCTGCGCTTTCACCATACCATTGGTTCGGCAAGCTACCATCTAATCAAACAATTGAATATGAATCAGCTACTAGTCCCCAGTGGCATCGGCCTTTTTGAACATCACTGTCGCCGATGGCTGTCAATACGCCTACTGGAAGAAAGCATTGCGCTTGGCCCGCCGCAAGCAGTTGAAGATATGCCCATTGGGATACAGCTTTCAGAGTTCTTGGAATCTCAGGACCAGTTTCTGAGCATGGGCTTCGCGCGACAATTGGTGCTTTCCCCTAATGTTTACAGCAGCGTCATAGTAGGTTTTCGTGTCGACACAGATCTAAAGAATACCATTCGCTTTATAAAAGATCCCATCATTCCACGAATCATTATTAATGAAACTTGTGAGCGCTGTCCTTTGCAGGCCAACCAATGCGACATTCGTGCCGCAGAACCCACTATTTTGCTAGATCAGGAACGGAAGCGTGCACGCAAGTTGTCCATCAAACTACTTCGCGGCAGATAGCCCCACCTACCAACGAGTACGCTTACCTATAGGGTGGCAAGCCAATTCCCTGTGGATAACTCGTTATGAATTGTGGATAACTCCGCACCTTTGTGGATAACATTTCCTGTGCCGTTCGAACCGTTTTGGGGATGGGGCCATATCTAGGGCAGAACGATTGTTCTGCAGCACATATGCGAATAAACCAATACTGGCCTTTTTCAAGCTATTTAAGTCGACATAACAATACTGCAGCCGTGTAAGGGTTTTCCCCAAAACTCTTCACGGGAGTCATATCAAAAGTGGGTCATAAATGGGGTACTGGCCACAGCGCCCCCCATATATAGCACGGCAGATGCAAAGTTCCACAAATCCACAGCACCTACTATCTACTACTAACAATAAATATACCTTTGCAAACAAAATGAATAACTTTTATAAGAAGATCAAAAAGGCCCGACCTTACCCGGGCCTTTGCTTTGTGCATGGTCTAGTAAACCCCTAATGAAAGCCCTGGCCCCAATATTTAATCGCTATGTCGTTTTACTGAAACAGTCGGCAACTCTTTAATGGCCTTCTTGTCGATATTCAGAATTACAGTATCTTTATAGATATCATCTATTGCGGTTATTGGTACTGCCACATCCTTTTTCCCCCACAAATGTCCTTTGCGCAACAGCATGTGGGTGATAACCTCACCTTCCGAATCGACCACCAGTTCATCCACCGTCCCGGCCCTACCATCTGTTGCATCCACGTGCATCCCGCGGTGAACTGCTAATTCCCCTACAGGCACGTGTTCCTCTTTGCGTATATTGGGAGCGGAGTCATTAATCACAAGGGGCGCGACGTAGGAATCAGCTCCCCAGTAGGTCTTTGCCTCGATGGATACTTCAGGATCAATGTACCGGTCGGTAACGAACGGTTCCATTCTTATGAATTCATCCTTGCTGCAATCAAGACGGATCAGATCATGACTCATATCTACAACTTTCTCTACAGGGACCAGTCGAGTAGAATAATCTGGTAGGCTCGAATCTTCTACAACGAAATGAGTTACTTTACGTTTTACAGGGTTGATGATAACTTCCGTGGACTTGCCACAATGACCATCATTGCACTCGACCTTGGCGCTAATGGGAATATCTGTCATGAAAATCTCCTTTATCGAATCTTGGGGCTTCTGATTAACCTGAAAGATGTTACTATGCCGATAATCAGGACCATCTTAAACCGTCGATTATAATTTGTGACGATACGCATTAATAGTATAAACAAGATCGTCATGTTTACCAAAAGTAAGTGTCTGCTCGTATTGTCTAATCAAGATTAATCTTTGAAATGCTTTGCCACAACTGTTCCCCTGAACCCCATGAATTGCAATGCAAATAGCTGAGATTCTAACATCCCTTAGGCGCAACCATGATTTTATGCAACAGGTAGTTGCTTGGGAACGTTTTCCGGCACGTAAGGCAAGGGGATCTGAAATCCCACTTATCTTGCCTCAGCTCCTGGTTCAAGCTTTGCGCCAGCGTGGGATTACTCATTTCTACACGCACCAAGAAGAGGCGATTTCGGCCGTAGCCCAAGGCTACCATGTTGTTGTGGCCACAGCTACTGCTTCCGGTAAATCCCTATGCTATACCGTGCCCGTCGTAGCTCGTCTTCTAGCGCACCCGAATGCGCGTGCCCTCTATCTTTTTCCAACGAAGGCCCTGGCCCATGACCAACTTGCCGAAACCAGTTCCTTGCTTGAAGAGGGTGCGCTCCAGGTAGAAGTTCATAGTTATGATGGAGATACCCCATCGAGCAAGCGCCGCCAAATACGCCAAGCCCAGGGAATTCTTATAACCAATCCTGATATGCTCCACACTGGGATATTGCCCTACCATCCCAGCTGGCGCAGTCTCTTCAGTAATCTGCAGTTTGTTATTTTAGATGAGATGCATACATACCGGGGGATCTTTGGCAGCCATGTGGCCAATGTGCTGCGCCGTTTACAGCGCATATGCAAATTCTACGGAAGCTCACCGCAGTTTATCTGTTGCTCGGCGACCATTGCCAATCCCCAACAACATGCCGAACGTTTAATTGAACAACCGTTCACACTCGTTGATGAGTCTCAAAATGGCGCTCCAGCCGGAGAGAAGCAATTCATACTTTTTAATCCACCCATTATCAATGAAGAATTAGGATTGAGAGCCAGTACCATTTTGGCATCCAAGGACGCGGCCATGACTTTTTTGGCTCAGGATGTACAAACTATTGTCTTTGCCCGTGCCCGGCAGACAGTGGAGTTGTTGTTAGCCTATTTACAAGATGAGTTGGCATTTGAAGGTAAATCGGAAACGGCCGTTGCTGGTTACCGCGGCGGTTATCTTCCACTTGAACGGCGTGAAATTGAAACCGGGTTGCGCAATGGATCCGTTCGCGGCGTGGTGGCCACCAATGCCTTAGAATTGGGAATTGACGTTGGCCAGTTGGACGCCGCCATACTGACCGGATATCCTGGCTCCGTAGCTTCAACCTGGCAGCAGGCGGGTCGTTCCGGAAGGCGAATCGATCACTCTGTAGCCATTATGGTGGCCGGAAATAGTGCCCTGGAGCAATATATCTGTAATCACCCACGATACCTATTTGGTGCCTCACCCGAGCATGCTCTTACCAATCCCGACAATTTACGTATCATGGTAAAACACTTACTCTGTGCAGCCTTTGAATTGCCAATTGCAGAAGGCGAATCATATGGATCATATGGCCCGGTACAGCCTCTTTTGGATGCCTTGGCCGAGGATGGTTTGTTGCATCAAACGCGCCGGCAGTATCATTGGATAGGTGATGGCGTCCCTTCGCACCATATTTCTTTGCGTACAAGTGGCGATGACACAGTGGTCATACAGGATAGTAGCCAGGTGTCCCCTCGTGTGATCGGTGAAGTAGACCTGGAGAGTGTTCCCTTACTCGCCTACGAAGGCGCAATTTATATGCATCAGGCTCAAACCTTCCTGGTAGAAGCATTGGATTGGGACGGCCGTATTGCCCACGTAAGATCAGTCGAAGTGGATTATTACACGCGTTCCAGCATGGGCAGCACGATTCGCCAATTACTGCCGGAATCCGAAAAGAAGGTAAAAGGCCTGATGGTCGCTCATGGAGATGTGTCCGTTATCACAAAGGCTACCGGATACCGTAAGATCAAAAGGTATTCCCACGAAACTCTTGGATTTGGCACCATCGATCTGCCAGAAATGACCTTAGAAACAAGCGGATACTGGCTCATATTTTCGCTGGAGTTGGCAGAGCGGTTATGGGAAGCGGGAATTCTGCTGCGCCCCAATGATTATGGTCCCAATTGGCAACAGCAACGACAAACGGTTTTGGAACGAGACAATTTTCGCTGCCGGACCTGTGGTGCCGCCGGTTCAACGCTCTTGCATGTACACCATATTCGGCCGTTTCGCGAATACGGCTACATGCCAGGAGAAAATGAAAACTACCGGCTGGCGAACAAAGCGGACAACCTCATCACGCTTTGTCCAAGCTGTCACCGGCGAGCTGAAGCAGGGCAACAAACCCGTTCCGCTTTGGGTGGATTGGCTTACGTATTGCACAACCTGGCGCCGCTGTTTTTGATGTGTGATCCTGGTGATATCCAGGTTGGGGCGGAAATGGTAAGCCCATTGACCAAAGCACCAACCATAGTCGTGTACGAACGGGTCGCCGCCGGCGTAGGCTTCAGCCAGCGGTTATATGACTTACATCTTGAGCTGCTTGCGGCCTCTTTGGAACTGGTGGCTGATTGTCGCTGCCGGGAAGGTTGCCCCGCTTGCGTCGGCCCGCCAGGAGAAATTGGCCCTCAAACCAAACGCGCGACGAAGCAGTTGATTGAACAAATATTGAGCGAAAGTGGGTGAGATGCATTGGATGATATGATTCCTTATTACGATTTTGGTGGCAGCGGACCTTTGCTTCATTTTGCTCATTCCAATGGCTATCCTCCGGCATGTTTCCGGCAGATGTTACAGCCATTAACGGATCACTTTCATGTGGTAGGTATCTGCCTGCGGCCCTTATGGCCCGGCAGCGAGCCAGAAGAATTGCAGAGTTGGGATGTAGTAGCCACCGATTTAAAACAATTCTTTGCCCAACAAGGCTACCGGCAAGTGATTGGCGTTGGGCATTCGCTAGGAGCGGTGGCTACAATGATGGCTGCCGGGCAAGCCCCGGACTTGTTCCATTCCCTTGTGTTAATCGAGCCCGTCTTTCTGCCGCCTCAAATCCTCAATATGATCGCCGTTCAGCCGGAAGCGGCCGAAAACATGCCCTTGCTACCTTTAACCCGCCGTCGTCGCACCCATTGGCCCGATCGCCAAACCGCCTTCGATCACTTTCGCCCCAAACCCGTTTTCCATCGTTGGTCCGATGAAGTGCTTTGGGACTACGTAGACCATGCTTTGCATGAAACCGATAATGGGGAGGTAACGCTTACGTATCGCAGGGAGTGGGAAGCCCGCTTCTATGCACAACCTCCATTGACCGTATGGGAAGAAATTCCTAAAGTCACTCAGCCTACACTAGCCATACGGGGCGCCGAGTCTGACACCTTATTACCACAATCCTGGCAGCTTTGGCAGGAGCTGCAGCAGGGCGCGACCTTTGTGGAAATACTTGAAGCGGGACATATGGTTCCCATGGAACGGCCGCAACAACTCGCCTCAAAGATTCTCAATTACTTGCAGTCTCAGTAAACAAAATCTCTAGACCCGAAGCTGTGGCTAGACGGGAGATCTGGCCACCGATATCAACGGTTATTACGAGACCGGTTACGAGTGCTCGAATAAGTTATCAACACGCCTAAAATACCTGACAGGTTGCCCGTGGCTCCCCGGTCACGTGGCTATTGACAACCGCAAAACAGTTAAGTACACTACGTAAAACGTTTGCGCAATCGTTTTACATGGCCTGGCTCCTTTTGAAGAGGTGTAACCATAAACACAATGCGTGACGTCGCTAAGCGGGCCGGCGTCTCTATCTCCACTGTTTCACACGTTGTCAATAACAGCCGACCGGTCAGCAATAGCGCCCGACAGCGTGTAATTCAAGCCATGGATGAACTGGGTTATAAGCCCAATGCCCTCGCGCGTAGTTTGCGACAGCAGAAAACCAATAGCATTGGTTTAATCGTTCCTGATAGCGCCAATCCATTTTTCGCAGAAGTGGCGAGGGGTATTGAGGATACCAGCTTCGATCAAAATTACAGTGTTATCCTCTGCAATTCTGACGGCAACCTGGACAAACAGGCCATATATACCAATTTGTTGATTGAGCGTCAGGTCGCTGGCATCCTCTTTGTGGCGGCTGGTGTAAGCACGGAATTGGTTGATGATTTGCACCGTCGTCGCGTTCCCCTTGTCATCATCGACCGGGAGATTCCCAATGTGTCAGTTGATACGGTATTGACAAATCATTATCAGGGGGGATTTCTGGCTACACAGCATTTAATCGACTTGGGGCACCTCAGAATAGCTTGCATTTCGGCGGGATCTGAACTGTCGCCTAGCGCGGAGCGCGTCACCGGGTATCGGGATGCATTGGAAACCAGCGGCATTGCTTTTGATCAATCTCTGGTGGTACGTGGGGATTTTCAATATGAAAGTGGCTATCATGCTGCCCATAAACTGTTGCAGAAAGAAGCTCCCCCAACGGCCGTTTTCGCCAGTAACGATTTGATGGCGGTAGGATGCATTAGCGCCATCACTGAAAGCGGTATGCGAGTTCCAGATCAGATATCGGTTGTTGGTTTTGATGATGTTAAACTGGCTTCCTTTTCCAATCCTCCACTAACGACGATCGCGCAACCAAAACGAGAGATTGGTGAGTTGGCGACGGAAATATTGCTTGCGCGAATTCAAGATCTGGACGCACCGCAACGTTTTGAACGACTGGAAACCTCTCTAATCGTTCGCCGTTCGACATGCAAACTAAAACGAAACTGACTGGAGGATGTGAGAAGATGGCAAGGCGCATCGTTGTGGTTGGCAGTATTAATATGGACCTAGTTACCCGCACCAATAAGATCCCCATACCAGGGGAGACCGTAATTGGGGGTGATTTACAGACCTTCCCTGGGGGAAAAGGGGCAAACCAGGCTGTTGCTGCGGGGAGGTTAGGATCTGATGTAGCTATGGTAGGTCATGTTGGCAATGATGTATTTGCGCAGCAATTGCGTGAGAATTTACATGCCGATGGAGTGAACCATACGTGCGTAACCGAGGTAGAAGCTGCATCGGGCGTAGCCCTTATCGTTGTCGATGCGGCTGGACAGAATAGCATTGTTGTTGCGCCTGGCGCAAACGGATGGCTCACGCCGGCAGATGTACAAGCAGCGAGTGATATGATCAAGTCGGCCGATGTGATGCTCCTCCAGCTGGAAATTCCGCTGGAGACGGTAGAATGTGCAGCTCAGTTAGCGCATCAAGCTGGTGTATGCGTCATTTTGAATCCAGCTCCAGCGCAACTATTACCTGCTTCATTGCTACAATTGGCTGATGTTTTGGTGCCAAACGAAAGTGAAGCAGCCGTACTCGCTGGCCTTCCCATTGATGACAGGAGAGGATTGAAGCGGGCCGCGGCAAAATTGCAATCGTTCGGTGTAGCAATTGTTATCTTGACTTTAGGATCAAGGGGGACATTGCTTGCTCAAGATGGAAAATTCACCCATTACCCACCTTTCGATGTGGTTGATGTAATTGATACAACGGCTGCTGGCGATGCTTTCGTAGGTAGTCTGGCTACAGCGCTTGCAGAGGGAAGCTCTGTAGAAAATGCCATTCCTTGGGGAAATGCAGCCGGCGCATTGGCCATCACCCGGTCTGGAGCACAACCCTCGTTACCTACAAGGCAAGAGGTTGAGGCGTTATTGAGCCAGGCGACGCCAGATCAGATGGAGGGCACAAACTTGTGAAAAAGAGTGAAATGATTAATCAGCCCATTTCGGCCGTAATCGCCGGAATGGGACACTTAGATGAATTGGTCATTGCCGATGCTGGATTGCCCATTCCCCCGGGAACGACGCGGATCGATTTGGCCTTGACAAGAAATGTTCCAAGCTTCTTACAAACTTTGCAGGTGGTGCTTGGGGAACTAGAGGTTGAATCGGCCGTTGTGGCCCAAGATATGCTCGATGTTAGTCCAGACACATTTAAAGCAATTCAGGCACTCATGGCTGATATTCCAATCGAGTTTGTGTCTCATGAAACCTTTAAACAACAAACCCGATCAGCCAAGGCGGTAATACGAACTGGCGAATTTACGCCTTATGCCAACATTATTTTACGAGCCGGAGTTTTATTCTAAGATGAGTCAGATAGCCGCTTCCGAACAAAGAACTGTAAACATACGCGAGTTCCTGCAGAAGTATGGGCTCATCATATCTTTCCTTCTGTTGTGTCTGGCGTTGACTCTGCTTTCTGATCGTTTTCTCACCGTGGACAACATGGTCAATGTTCTGCGCCAATCGACCATAAATGGAATCATTGCTGTTGGCATGACATTTGTCATTTTGACGGCGGGGATTGACCTATCCGTTGGTTCAATCTTGGCCTTTTCCTCAGTAGTGACGGCAGCATTGATGAAGGGTGGTATGGATGTTCCCTTGGCGATCCTTATCGGATTGGGAATTGGAGCAGCATTAGGGTTGATCAACGGTGTGACCATTACGAGGGCCAAAGTACCCCCCTTTGTCACCACTTTGGGGATGATGACCATAGCTCGTGGCTTGGCCTTGACCTTTACCGAAGGGCGGCCCATTACCGGATTGCCAGAATCATTTCGTTTCATTGGCACCGGATCAATAGGCCCAGTTCCAACGCCGATCGCCATTGCTGCCGTAATCTTCATCGCTGGCTATATATTGCTCACGCGTACGTCGCTCGGGCAATACATTTACGCAATCGGTAACAACCCCGTCGCTGCGCGTTATGCTGGTATATCCGTAAGCCTAAATACGACGTTCGTTTATGTTCTTTCAGGTGCACTTTCTGCATTAGCAGGACTGATCCTGATTGCGCGTCTGGATTCAGCCCAACCGACAGCAGGACTTGCATTTGAGTTTGATGCTATTGCCGCTGTTGTTGTAGGCGGGACCAGCTTTGCTGGCGGGCAGGGTGGACTGGTAGGCACCTTGATCGGTGTTCTCATAATTGCCGTATTGGACAATGGGTTAAATTTGCTGAATGTGTCTTCGTTTTACCAGCCGGTTGTCTCCGGAGTTGTGATTGCTGTTGCGTTACTACTACATCGTCTAATCCGTTGATTGGTTCAATGCACCGTTCTCATAGGATCGTTAACGGTGAAAG
>JAACFF010000349.1 GCA_009937635.1 Chloroflexota bacterium | reverse complement strand
CCCGCAGCACGAGCACAGCAATTGGGCTGGCTAGATGTTACGCAAGATCCAGGTTCTAAGATTTTCCTACCCGCCGTCCTCAGACCATAAAATGGTCCAGGGGCCAGGCACTTTGCAAGTGCCTGGCGCCACCTTATATCACGGCCAAAAACCCTCGTGCACAACGGCAGCTTCCTCGGCCAGTACAGGGCCAATAACCTTTACCTCACGCGTCCCAAAACTGAATATATGGCGGCTGGGAATGACAAATTCCCCTCCAGCTAACGCGCCCAACGTCTCTGCGGCGCAGCCATAAACGATCTTAGGGATGCCGGCCCAAAAAATGGCGCCAGCGCACATGGCGCACGGTTCCGTACTTGTGTACAGCGTAGCTTGCTGCAGTATAGCCGTATCGAGTTGGCGCGTCGCCTGACTGACCAGGTTCAGCTCGGCGTGCTGCGTCACGTCTTTGCCACTGTTGACGCTGTTTTCGGCCGTAAGGAGAACGCTATCATCCAGGGCCAATAAAGCACCAAAGGGGTGGTTCCCCTTGCGCCGCGCGGCTGCAGCCAACCTAAAAGTCACGCGCATCAGACCTTCATATTTTGACATAACATCCTTCTATTCTAGAGACTTCATTCGGGAAAATCCGCGTTCATCAGCGTTACTCTGCGTCCATTATCATAGGAGCGTTGCATATTGCTGGCTGATGTCCGCGGCGTCATTCAAGACGCAATCCTGGCATTCGACCCAGGCGTGCGCCAAAAGACCCTCTGCTTCTTTGCGAACGCCAATACGCAGGCGACTGTCAACACCCCTCCGCCGCAGCAGCCACCACAGAACCAGGGAGCGACGTAGACAGGTGGCATCATATGGGACGCGCCATGCCGCGGCATTCACCATACGGGCCATGCGCTGAGCTTCTTGCAGCGCATCTTCTCGCGCCTCATCTTCTTCTAGCGACGTTGCCTCTTGCAACGTATCATAAACCACCTGAAATCGCCACAAACGCAATGCCAGGCTCGCCAGAGGCAAGAGAATGGCCGCCTGCAAGAAGGTCACTCGCTCCAACGAACTCAGTTCTCCCCAAAGTCGCCACGCGTTTCTCATTTTTCTGTTGACTGTTGCCTGTTAGCCGTTATCTTCGCTTCAAATTCACCATCGCTTACCTGGACCCCGATTCGGTCGCCAGGAGCTACTTGTTCCGTACTGCGCACGACACTGCCGTCCTGTCCGCGCACAATCGCATACCCCCTTGACAGCGTGGCCAGCGGGCTGACCGTGGACAATGCGGCATTTTGCACTGCCAGCCTGGAACGATTTTGCTCCAGATAGATACGCGTCACCTGATCCAGTCGCAACGATAAACCGTCCAATCGCTGCCAGTTGTTGTCCAAAGTTGAACGTGGGCTTAGCAGTAACAGCGCCTGAGCGTTGGCTTGCACTTGCCGCCTACGCTGTTGGATCTGACTTTGCATATAAGCGACCAGGCGCGCTCGGGAGTCAGCCAGAACCAGCGGCAATGCGGAAAGATCGGGCGCCGCCAGCTCGGCCGCAGCCGATGGCGTTGGCGCGCGCAGATCGGCCACCAGATCGGCGATGGTGAAGTCCGTTTCATGTCCCACGCCGCTGATAACCGGTTTTTCAGCCGCGAAGATGGCACGCGCCACTTGTTCATCATTGAAGGCCCAAAGATCTTCGATAGATCCGCCGCCACGCGCGACGAGTATGGTGTCGATGTCGTCACGGCCGTCCAGCCAACGCAGCGCCTGAACTATCTGTTCCGGAGCCTGATCACCCTGCACCAACGTCGGCGCAATTAACACCTCAACCAGCGGGCAGCGCCTCTGCAGTACCTTTAGAATATCACGCAGCGCCGCTGCATCGGCCGAGGTGACAATGCCAATTTTGTTTGGGAAGGAAGGTACTGGCTTTTTACGTTCCTGGTCAAATAGGCCCTCAAGTGAAAGACGCTCCTTTAGGCGCTCGAAGGCGATGGCCAAATATCCGCGACCGGCCGGTTCTAGCCAATCGGCGTATAACTGGTAAACGCCTCCAGTTTCATAGACGGAAACACGGCCATGGGCGAGCACGGCGTCTCCTTCTTCTGGCCGAAAAGCGAGACGCTGAGCCATTGTGCGCCACATGACACACTTTAACTGTGCCTGCTCATCTTTGAGTGTGAAATACAAATGTCCGGAACGTGCGCGCGTGAAATTAGAAATTTCGCCGCTAACCTCGATATCCTGTAGGCGAAAATCGATTTCAAATAACTCTTTGATATACCCGGTCAGCTCGCTCACAGACCAGGCATTGCTCTGCGCCGTTTCCTGCGTCAAAAATCCCAAAGTCTCTCACCTTGCAAATCTGCGTCCTTCACTCCTGATTGATTAGCAAGCCGATTGTAAGAAACGAAAGGGCTCTCCGCAAGTCACGGCTCTTGTCCACCGCAAAGCCCCATGCTAGAATCACTACGTCTTTGATTCATTAACTGGAGGTGACATCTGGAGAGTTTAGAACTAGCACATACCCTAGTCGACTCAATTGTCGACAAGAAAGGAAGCGACATCATCTTATTGGACATCCGCGATCAGGCCACATTTGCAAACTACTTCTTACTCGGTAACGGAGAAAACGAACGTCAGTTAAACGCCTTGGCCGAAGACATCGCCCTCAAGGCCAAGTCTCAAGCAGAAACGGCTGCTTTAGGAATTGAGGGGGCCGCTTCCGCAGGCTGGGTTCTAATCGACTTTGGCGACCTCGTCGTCCACTTGTTCTCACCCGAAAAACGAGATTATTATCGCCTGGAAGATATCTGGGACCAGGCGCATGTCGTTTTACGAATGCAGTAGGAAATTTACTCGCGAATCCACTCCTCGGTGACGCGATCCCAAGCTACTAGCTCCTCCTCAGAAAAGAACAGGCTTACTTCTTTTAGACCGTTTTCGGCGCTATCGGAGCCATGAACCAGATTTCGACCGATCTCCATGCCGAGATCGCCGCGGATCGTGCCTGCGCTCGCTTCCACAGGGTTCGTGGCGCCAATACTGTTGCGAGCCGCGGTGATTGCCTCTTTCCCTTCCCAAGCCATGGCCACAACGGGACCTGATGTAATATATTCAACCAAATCATTATAAAACGGCCGTCCCTGATGCACTGCATAATGACGTTCAGCCAGTTCCGTCGACATTAGGATAAATTTCATTCCCACAAGTTTCAGACCACGCCGCTCAAAACGGCCGATAATCTCGCCCATTAACCCACGCTGCACGCCGTCAGGTTTTACCAAAATCAAAGTGCGTTCCATCAGTTTGCTCCATTATTGCCTAATAAAAAAGAGACAGCGGTGGTGCCAACACTGTCTCTTTGCGTTTTTAAAGCGCAGAGTATCATAAACGATTTTTACAAATGGTCAATCCCACTCCGGTAGGTTCTAAGCGCCTTTTGCAGCTGCCCGTTTTGCATATAGGCATCACCTAGAAGCTGTAGCAATTGTGACTCCTCCGGCTGATCACTCACGGCTTTTTCCAGTTCTTGAATGAGTGCTGGACCTCCTTGGTCGCTTTCAAGCAAAGAACGGTAAACTGCTTCCGCTTCGTCGATATTGCCCGAGGTCAAAGCAATGCGCGCCTGCGCGAATTCTGGGTTCTCCGCTATAGGGGCGCTTTCCCCTTCTGAACCATCCTTTTGCTCTTTATCCCCTTGCACATCGATGGCTACAGGCCGCGGCTGGCCTTTTCGTTTAATTGCTTGCTGTGCCGCAAGGCCCGCCATCCACGTCATGGCCTCGTCGGGATCGTCTGGCATTTCTTCAAGGAATTCCTCATCCAAGGCAGATTCTATGACTTTCTGATCGTATTCCGCCTGCCCATACTCAGGCACAACCTCCCCAGATTCTTCCGTCGCGTCGATAATACCTGTGCTCCCTTTTTCCACATTCGTCACCGCATCCAGATCAGTTTCCGCTCCAACATCCGCTTCCTCGAGCTCAGCCAGCCAGGACAATGCCGCATCAGGATCATCTGGCATTTCCTCAACAATATCGGCATCTCCCTTGCCCATTTGCTCTGAAGCGAGAGCAATCGCCGCGGATGCCACAATAGGAGCCGGGATTTTATCCGATGCAATCTGCTCAGAAGTATTTGATGGTTCTTCAGCAGAATCGTCCAAATCTAGTTGATCGAAGCCGGCGTCGTCAAGTGAGATTCCCTGTGCTTCCGCCAATTGCTCTAGATAGCTCAAAGCTTTGTCTAAATCTGCGGCTTGCGAAGCCAGGGCGATCAACTGTGGGTCTCCACCCTCGTCAGATTCAATCTGAGAAGCGATGTCTGAAACCAACAGCCTGTCGGCCACGCTAGGTAATTCTTCCAGAGGGGAACTTTGATCAATGGCCAGCTGTTCCAGCCAGGCCATTGGATCTGAATCGACCTGCTCGGGTGGAGGTGAGCTTGCGGCAGCCTGTTCTGAGTTTCCCTTGACAACCGTATCCTCCGCGGAACCTTCCTCTTTTATCGCTGCGCTGACCAGGGTTGGCATTTCATCCATTGGTGTGCCTTGCTCTTCCCCCAATTTCTCGAGCCAGTCGATGGCTTCATCCAGATCATCCAATGGTTCACCCGCCTCAGGCTCAGCAATTTCCTGGCTCGATGCGACTACAGCTTGAGCATGATCCGGGCCTCTCTCCTCATCCGGGATCTTCGGCCACTGCAAGGTAGGCATTTCTTCTATTGGAGCACTAAATGCGGGGCCTTCGAGCCACGATAACGTGTCCCCAGGGCGACCTTCCTGCCGATTTTTCCGCTCCGACGTGGAATCTGCTTCTCTTGCTCCAGCGGCCTTTTCATCACCTTCGGGCCCTTCTTGTTGCACCGATTCTTCCGTAGGCTCTTCTTGCGGCTCATCGGCACTGGCTTCTTGCTTTTCCATAATGGCTATTATGTGAATTTTCCGTTAATTTGGCAAGTTTCGATTCTTGAGTTGCTCAAGTAGTTCGCTCACGTCTTGCTCCGGTTCCGGCATCGGCCCGAAGGGATCGTGGATGCTATCACGACCCAACAAGGCATTAAACACGTTGGCGATACCATAAGCCAAGACGTCGTGCTGGTATCCCCCTTCCAACACGAAAAGAATTCGGCCGTTACACATCTCGCCGGCCATCTTAATCAACGTCTGGGCCATTAACCCGTAACCTTTCAGGCTAAGTCCGGCCATTGCCAACGGATCTCGCCAGTGGGCGTCAAACCCAACCGAAACCAGCATCAGCTCAGGATCAAAACGAGCGACGATCGGCCGCACATACTCTTTTAGCGCCTTCAGATACCCATCGTCGCCTACCCCAGGAGGGAATGGAACATTAACCGTAAATCCACGACCTTGGCGAGTGCCAATTTCATGAAGCCCGCCGATGCCCGGGTAGAAGTATGGGGCAAAGAGGTGCATGGAGACGAAGAGGACCGTGTCGTCTTCAAAAAAAATATCCTGCGTGCCATTACCATGGTGAACGTCAAAATCGAGTACGAGAACACGCTCTACCCCGTGTTCCAACTGCGCCTGTCGGGCCGCAGCAGCGACATTGTTGAATAAGCAAAAACCGCTTACGTTGTCCGTCTCTGCATGGTGACCAGGAGGGCGTACCAGGGCAAAGCCATTATGTGCACGGCCAGTCATGATCTCGTCAACCGCAGTGCACGTTCCGCCAACGGCCAGGCTGGCAAGATCAAAGCTATCGGCCGTGGCATACGTATCGCCCTGGTCCAGCAACCCTCCCCCTCGCCGGCAAACCGCCTCTACGTACTTTATCAGGCCTTCGGTATGGATTCTGCGCAATTGCTTCCACGTCGCTGGCACTGCTCGCAGCGCCTTTAGGTCCATCAGAAGGTTAAGTTGCTCCAGTTGGGGCAATAAATGAGCAATACGAGCACTATTTTCGGGGTGATGAAGTTTTGTATGTGCCAGGGCTGGAGCATACACGAAAATTGTTGTCATCGAATCTCTGTTTGGACCTTCCTAATCGTTGTGTTCATTATACCTGCAATCAAGTGAGCTGCGTAGATAGTAAATGGGCGAGATTATCTGCACCAGACAACCTCGCCCCTAAGAAAAGCAGGTGTAGTTATGGACTAGCCAACCAACATCTGAACCAGGCCTTGCCCATTGGCAAAAAATACGACCAGACCGGCAAACACCACCGATACCATAGACATAAGCTTAATCAAAATGTTTAGAGATGGACCAGATGTATCTTTGAAGGGATCGCCTACTGTGTCTCCTGTCACGGCTGCCTTATGCGCTTCGGATCCCTTTCCGCCGTAATGCCCCTCTTCGATATATTTTTTCGCGTTATCCCAGGCACCACCAGCATTTGACATCATCAATGCCAACAGGAATCCGGCGGCTAGGCCGCCCGCCAACAAACCCAGAACACCGGCCACGCCAAATAAGATCCCAATGACCACTGGAACCAAAATCGCGATC
>JAACFF010000348.1 GCA_009937635.1 Chloroflexota bacterium | reverse complement strand
TTCGTTGGGGCTGGATGCTTCCATCGACCAGGCTGGAAACGCCGTAGGATCACGTGCGTGCTTAGATGCGGATGGCCGGGTGACACAGGAGATCATGCTTCTAGGGCATATCGATACGGTTCCGGGCGCTATTCCAGTGCGCATCAAAGGAGGCCGCCTGTACGGCCGTGGCACGGTCGATGCCAAAGGCCCTTTGGCCGCGTTCGTTATCGCCGCCGCCAGATCAAAATTGCCGCTCGGAACACGGGTGGTTGTCGCCGGCGCTGTGGAGGAGGAATCGGCCACGTCGAAGGGGGCGCGTTATCTGGCGACCCAATACCAGCCCGATATTTGCATCATTGGCGAACCCAGCGGCTGGGACGGCGTCACTTTAGGCTACAAAGGGCGCGTATTGCTAGATTATGTTTTAGAGCAGCCGATGGGCCATATTGCGGGAAGAGAAAAAGGGGTAGCCGAAACGGCGGTAGCCTGGTGGAACGACCTTCAAGATATTGTCAAAGAATTCAACCAGGGGCGTGAGCGCCTCTTCGACCAACTGCTCCCTTCTTTACGCCAGATCCACACGGACAGCGATGGGTTGACCAACAGCATCACCATCAAAGCGGGCATCCGGCTGCCTCCCGACTTCGACATCGAAAGATTCAGCGCGAGGATAAACCAACTGGCAGGCGAGGCCTCATTGCGCTGCTACGCTTATGAACCGGCCACCCAATCAAACCGCCGCACGCCCCTGGCGCGCGCCTTTAACCGCGCCCTGCGCCAGGCCGGCGTACGGCCGCGCTTTAAGCTCAAGACAGGTACTTCAGATATGAACGTCGTCGCTCCTTTGTGGAACTGCCCCATTGTCGCTTACGGTCCTGGCGATAGCAGCCTTGACCACACGCCGGATGAGCATATCAATCTGGACGCGTACGTGCGCGCCATTGAGGTGTTGCAGGATGTCTTGGAAGCGGGAATCAATGTGTGAATTGCTGAATTTCTGAATTGTTGGATGGCTAATGAGGTGTCGATTACCAGGTGGTTTGATTATAAGATTTGTTCTTTCGTGTTACCTGCGAATCGATAGACTGGGGCACGACCGATAGACATTAGCTCATTTCCCTCTAGCAGCACACCCGCCTGTTCAGGGATGGCTAGAATGGGAAAATGGCTCTGGTGTATATACTGGTCGATCAAGCAATCGTCTTGTGGCGTATAGTGAACCCAAACGGCATGACCGCCAGCAAGATCGAGACCGGTCCGCTGGGAAAGCCCAACATCATTGGCGTCCATATGCTCTACGGTCAGCAAATCCCGACCGAGGATGACTGCACCTGCGCTGCCGCCATAGATAGCGCCGCCTTGAGTTGCATACTCGCGCAATGCCTCCGCAAAACCACTTTCAAGCAGCTCGGAAAATAGGGAGAAAGTATTACCGCCGCCAATATAAGTGGCGTCGAAAGCCCCAAGCTCGGAGATGTTATGCTGATTCAAATCGGACCACATGGAGATATGGCCGGTATCAAAAGGAGCAAAAACAGATCGAATCCATGTATAGCAGGTATTGTATGAGACGTCTGCCTCGCGCAGAGCGATTGGCAGATAAAGCATTTTGCCGCTGTCACCAATCCAATGGGCGAAATACGCGTCAAGAAGCTGAGAATCCTTTTCATTCCCACCCCCTGCCAAAATAAGCCTGAGCTTGTCGGGCTGTCCCTGGACTCTCATCAGAATATGGGTTCCCACGCATCGCCCCAGGCATTTTTCCAGAGCCATGGCTTGTCAGTATTTGATTTTGTAGTGCCTCCACTCCACAGGTCAAACTCAGGAAGCGAATTGCTTTCGAAGAAAGCCTCGACACGGCCGTTTAAGGACTTTGCCACCCCGGTAACTTCCGGTTCCGCTATCAAGTTATGGCGTTCTTCCGGATCATCCAACAAGTTGTATAGCGCATCCTCAAACGGGTAGATCTGGCTGCCCTTGAAATAGTCCATATACAACCATTGCGGAGTACGTATGGCCCGCAATTCCTCCTGCTCGATAAAGACCTCATCCTTCCAGCCGGCCGGTTCGTCTCCCCAAAGGAAGGGCGCAAAGCTGCGCGACGGCGAGCCTTCATTGGTTTGCGTTTCGCTCAAGCCGGTGTATTCAAGCAGCGTGGCGAAAAGATCGATCTGGCTGATCATCCCGTTGTTTTGCTTGTGCGCCTCAATTTGACCGCTATGTCGCACCAACAGAGGAATGTGATAGCTGGCGCGGTGGGCATTGGCGGGCCAGGTTGCCTGGCCATGCCCCCAATACCCGTTATGACCCAGCGAGAAACCATGATCGGCCGTGTATATCACAAGGGTATCCTCGTCCAGATCTTGTTGCTGCAAGACATCCAACACCTGCCCTACACCATCATCAACCATGGTCATTTGTGAAAAATAGTTTCGCAACGTGGCCAGATCGTTGGGCATTTGTAAATGAGCGCTGTAATCGATCCCGCCACCGGTTGCGTACTTTCTCAATAGAAAACGCGTGATAGCTTTCTCGCTCAAGCCCTCTCGAGGCACACCCTTCATCTCTGTGTCTTCATACAATGAAGCGAAGCGATTGCGTGCGGCTCCTTTTATCGATGGCCAATGGCCGTAGGGCGCATTGTAGGTCAGGAAGAGAAAGAACGGCCGTTCCCCTTGCGCACCCTGATCTCTCAGAAATTCGGCCGCCTTGTCCGTGAAGCAATCTACCGTGTGGCCAGGATACGTGATCTCTTTTCCGCTTTCGATAACAATGTTATTCCAGAAACTGCGCGTGTGGCCGAAGGGAAAAGTAACCCAATGGTCAAAACCATTTTGCGGCCTAGCGGGATCCCCCAAATGGTACTTGCCGATCAAAGCCGTCTTGTACCCATGATCCTTCAGAATCTGCGGCAAAGTGATAAATTCGGATATTGCATTCCAGTTAGCTGGCCAGCGGTCCATGAGGCGATCGTCCAGCCAGGTATGGATCCCATGCTGCGAAGGCATTAAGCCGGTCAACACAGAGGCGCGGCACGGTGAACACATGGCATTGACACAATAAGCATTGTTAAACCGCATGCCCTGCCGCGCCAGGCGGTCCAGGTTTGGGCTGTGGATCTCCGAATTGCCATAACAGCCGAGCAGCTCAGCCATATGGTTATCGCTCATGATCAGCAGAATATTAGGACGTCTCTGCGTCATGCGGCATCCTTAGATCTTGCGGCAGACGAGAACCCCCGTGCCAATGGGTACAACGAGCGCATCTACCCTTTCGTCGCTCAGCGATCGCGAGATCATCGGCTGCAGGGCTTCCCGGAAATTGATGGCGTTATCAGCTACCAAGAGGCCGCCGCTGACCATATTGGGGATGACCGCCTCATAACATGCCCCGTAGATCTCTTTCTCGGCGTCCAGAAAACAAAAGGAAATGTTCTTGATCTGCGGTAGAAACGACCGCGCATCCCCCATTACAAGCTCTACAATGTTTTCAACCCCGGCCACTCTGAAAGTCTCCGCCGCCAGGCGCGCCTTCTCTTGCAGTATTTCATAGGTAGTTATCGTGCGCCCAAGCTGCTGGCAGGCTAAAGACAACCACAAGGTTGAGTATCCCGCGCTGGTACCGATCTCAATATAGTTACCCTCTGGGACTGAAGCGGCGAGCACGGCAATAAGTTTACCGGTTTCCGGCGGTACCTGGCGCATTCTTTGTAGACGAGAAGTGCCATCAACCCTGTCGCGGGCGTCGATGGTTTCCAGGGCATGCATTCGCCGTTCGATTGGCTCCGGCATATTATGGAACATCTATGCACTTCCTTCGCCGACCAGCACGATGCGCTTCTTTCCCTGTGGGCTGCGCCCAAAGATGAAGTAAGCGATTGGGCCGATAAAATTGACAAAAACGACCGCTGACCAGACCCATTTATTACCACGTATCTCCTCTTCAGGCCGGCGCCGGATGTCCCAGAGCGCTGCCGCCAGCAACGTGACCTGTAACATGCCCAACAATACCGCCCCCACTTTTTGGAACGGCGAAAACTCTGACCATTGTTTTTTGCTTTTCATGATTACCTACTTGATTTCATCATCGTCTCTAACCAGCTTCGGCACAAGCCAGGCAGCGGCAACACCAAGAGGGCTGATCGCTAGGGCGGTAAGTGCGAGGATTCCTTTTGACAGCCAGCCCTCCTCATAATCAAGATCATCGGATTCCAGATCTGACTCTGGCCACGCCTCACCATCCTCACCAACAGGCACAACCTCAGCTTCCAAGAGCCGCTCCGCAGCTTGCAAATGTTCTTCGGGAACCATTACATGTCCCCTGCCCATAGGACCATAAGTCAAACCCATGGCACGGCCTGCCCCTTGTTGCCAGACCCAGGCAGGAATACCTTCAGACCTTAGTCGCCCGGCGATCACTTCCGCTGAGAGCGTGCCTGACATTTCCAGAAGTCTGACCCACTTGACATTCTCTATAGATCCTTCGTTGTTTAAAGTCTTCAACCCGTTATCTCCACTGATTGTTGTTGCTCAAGCCGCCAGAATCTGGCGACTAAACCTATTGCTTGGTTAACCGCTTTAAGCATTATAGCACGTCGGAGCATTTCGGCGTGTTTCGATAAAACGCCAGGCAGTTTGATCATAGGCGCCATTTTATTGCCGTTCTTGCCGATGCGATAGTGTCGTGTAAACTCGTACAGGGTCAATATTGACCGCATTCGTCGATAACCGGGAGGAGTATAGTGATATCTCATACCGCGAGGAACGGTGCACCACAGATAGTTCTGGCCTGTTTTCGAGGGGCGGTCGCAAAATGGAATCCCTTGGCTCCTTATAGAGGAATGGTGTGATCGTGTCTTATGTTGAATGGCTTCGCGAGAGAGTGGGAACGCGCAAGGTGTTCTTAACTTTCGCTACTGTTATAACGCGCGACGAACACGGCCGTATCCTTCTACAGCGCCGTACCGATTTTGACTTTTGGGGCTTGCCTGGTGGCGTCCTGGAACTGGACGAAGGGCTGAAAACATGCGCACGGCGGGAACTACTAGAAGAGACGGGATTGACCGTGGGAGCATTGCGCCTGGTCGGGGTTTACACCGATCCGCGTTACGACGTAACATACCCTAACGGAGACCAGGTGCAGCAGTTCACTATTTGCTTCGAGGGCCAGGTAACGGGAGGTGAAATGCGGCCCGATGGCCTGGAGACGAGTGAGCAAGCTTTTTTTGCGATAGAAGAACTGGAAAGCGTGACGATACCAATTTGGTATCGCGATATGATCAGCGATGCCCAAGGAGAGGGCCGGCCAGCATTTAGACCGCCTTTTTCTTTGAATCAAACGGCCGATCAGATCGGCGCCGTCCGGCCTTTCATCGGCAATTCGCTTTACACCGGCGTTGGCGCTTCAGCCATTATAGAGAGAGAAGACGGCCGTATCCTGATGCTGCAACACGTGGGAGAGACCCACTGGCGCCATCCAGCCGGTTACGCGGAACTAGGAGAGAATGCTGCACAAACGGCCGTACGTGAAGTGTGGGAGGAAACTGCACTGCATATCAAGCCGCAAAGCATTATCGCCGTGTATGCACAGCCTCAACACATCGTTACTTATGCTAACGGCGATCGCACCAGAATCGTCGGCGTTACTTTCCGCGCGCACTTACTAGGCGGTTCGCCGAAATTGGACGGTAGCGAAATCGCGGGAATGTCCTGGATGAACTCAGAAGAAATCCTGGCTTACGCGCACCCTTCGCGCCGTTGGTTTTACGAAAAGGTTCTAGCCCACCTGCATAATGGCTACTTTGTTTGTTGAGAGATGATGTTAACCAACAACCGCCTGATCCGTCTACTCTTCTTAGTCGTGGGCACCCTGCTCATAGGGTCCCTTGGGTACATGTTAATCGAGGGTTGGAACATCTCTGATGCGCTGTATATGACAGCCATTACCTTGTCAACGGTGGGCTTTGGTGAGGTAGAGGAACTCTCGTCTACTGGGCGGATATTTACAGTCTTACTTATTTTTCTCGGGGTGGGAGTTATTGTCTATAGTTTCAGTTTCATGGCAGAATATGTGGTCTCGATCAATATGGTGGATGAAATCCGCAAGCGACGGGTAAAAAATATGCCAAAGAAATTTAAAGATCACGTGATAATTTGCGGCTATGGTCGTGTAGGGCGGAGTACAGCCCGAGCGCTGCAAGATAGCCAGCGGCAGATCGTTATTATTGATTCCGATCCGGCAAGAATTGTTCAAGCCCTTGAAGCCGGCTTTGTTGCCCTAGAAGGGGATGCTTCTCAGGATGAATTGTTACACGAGTCTGGTCTGGCTCAGGCATGGGGTATCATCGTCACCACCGGTCAAGATTCGCTAAACTTGTTCATCGTTCTTTCCGCGCGAACTATCAACCCCGAACTCTTTATCATAGCACGCGCCAATCAAGCGAATAATGAAGTCAAGTTGCAGCGAGCTGGTGCCAATCGCGTTGTTTCACCTTATCAAATAGGGG
>JAACFF010000347.1 GCA_009937635.1 Chloroflexota bacterium | reverse complement strand
CTGCGTTCGGACCCCCCTATGGGCATGACTAAACGCCCTCCGACGAGCAGTTGCTGTTTTAAGGTCTGGGGTACGTCCGGCCCCCCAGCGGCCACGACAATGGCATTATAAGGTGCATTTTCCGGCCAGCCCAATGTGCCGTCACCATGGTGAACAAATACGTTGTCATAAGCAAGCATACTCAGGCGTTGGCGCGCGTAGGTGACCAGCTTTTTGAGTCGTTCCATACTGTGTACTTCTTTGGCTATTTGACCCAGCAACGCCGCTGCGTAGCCTGAACCTGTGCCAATCTCCAAGACGCTATCCGTGTTTTCCAGTCGCAAGGCACGAATCATCAATGCTACGACATAAGGTTGGGAGACAGTCTGGTGCTCTGGCAATGGTAATGGTGTATCGTCGTAGGCATAGTTTTGGTAAGCCTCCATGACAAAGGCTTCGCGGGGGACCGTACGCATGGCTCGTAGAACGGCCGCATCATGAATACCGCGCGCTTCAATTTGCTGCGTAACCATACGTTCACGCAGCTTGATAAATTCCTCCTGTTGTTCAAACATGTCCGGTCTCTTTGGCTATTCGCGCCCACACCCATATAATTCATGAGGGTGGGAGACGCCTAGCAATATACCCGTGACCGCCTGTCACTGCAGGCGCAGTTCATTTTAGCATATGCCTGCTCAGAGGGAAAAGAGTTCCCAAAGCGGGCATGGAGACCTATAGTCTATGAGCAAAAACGACAGCCCTACAACTTCGGTACAAAAACGTATCGTCTCATCGCTCTTTGTTTCACAGAGTTTTTTTTCGGCTAGTGCTATCGCCGCGTTTACACTTTCACCCATTATTTCGTCCGCTTTAAGCGGCAGCGACAATTGGGTTGGACTACCGAATACTGTCGTCCTGCTTGGCCGGGCGGGTTTTGCTTTGCCGCTAGGATACTTGATGGATCGAATCGGCCGCCGGTTGGCACTATCCGGCGGTTACAGCATGGCCGTAATCGGCAGCGCTATTTCCGTTTGGGCGATCGTCGCCAATAGTTTCCCGATCTTCTTGCTCGGCGCCTTGTTTTTGGGTATGTCGCGCGCCGCTGGAGACCAAAGTCGCTACGTTGGAGCAGAGGTATTCCGGCTCTCCAGGCGAGCGAAGGTCATCGGCATTATTGTGTCGGCGGGCACGATCGGGGCGATTCTGGGACCTTTATTGGTTCCCGCCAGCACGACCTGGATGGCCAATCTAGGTTTTCCGGAACAAGCTGGACCATTTATCATTTCGGGCGTATTGATGATCTTCGCCACGGGAGCGGTCTTCTTGTTCTTGCGACCGGATCCAAAAGAATTGGGGCAGGCCATCGCCGAGCAGGAAGCCGCGGACAACCCGCAAAGCGTGGAGAATATCGCCAAAGAGGCACGGCCGTTGTCCCAGATTTTCTCTGCTCCTATGGTGCAACTGGCTGTATTGTCCATGGTGATCGGCTTTTTTGTGATGGCGTTCTTGATGGTGATCACACCGCTACACATGGATCATAACAACCACTCTACAACGGCAATTTCCAGCGTTATTATGGCCCACACGTTGGGCATGTTTGGTCTTTCCTGGTTAACAGGCGGGCTGATAGATCGTTTCGGCCGTGTCCCTATGATCTTGGCCGGAACCGCGGTTTTGGCGATTTCCTGTATCCTGGCTCCAATCTCTCTGCAAGTGCCGATCCTGGGCCTGGCTTTGTTCCTCCTGGGCCTGGGCTGGAACTTTACTTATGTGGCCGGCTCTTCCCTCTTATCGGATGCCTTGGCGGCCCACGAGCGCGCCCGGGCTCAAGGGGCTAGCGAAGCGATGGTCGCCGTTGGAGCGGGGCTGTCGAGCTTGTCGGTTGGGCTGTTTTTTGCACAAGGAGGGTTCCTGCTGGTCAGTATGACAGCTATGATCTTTACCCTACTCCTGGCACTAGCCACATACTGGCTGGTGCAGAAGGATCGCCGGATATCCACACCTGTGCCCGAAGGATAAGGAAGATTCACCTAGGGCGTGCCCTGTAAAGCGTAAACAGCACCATCGTGCGCTCCAAAGTAGATTACACCGTCAACAACGGCTGGCGAGGTCCATACAGGCGTGCGATCACGCACCAGATAGTCCCAGAGGATTGCACCATCTGACTGCTGCACGGCGTAGAGACGGCCGTTGCTGGAACCAACTACGATCAGATCACCCGCCAGGGCAGGCGAGGCAAGAATTCCCCCTCCCAGGCTTGTGCGCCAAAGCAATTGTCCAGTTCCGGCATCCAGAGCGTAGAGGAAGCTGTCGCCAGACCCAATGTACACAATTCCGCCGGCGAGAGCTGGGGAGGAGAATACACGACCGCCAGTAGCGAAACGCCAGTTTTCGGCGCCCGTTGCCGCGTCGAGAGAATAGACATTACCATCATCGGAGCCGGCAAAAACCGCTCCATCGACCATGGTCGGAGAGGAAAAAACACCACGAGCAGCAGCAAAACGCCAGCGTTCACTTCCCGTTTGTGCATCTAGGGCATAGATATTGCCGTCGTTGGAGCCAATAAAAACGACTCCGTCAACCACGGTCGGCGAAGAAAGGATCCCAGCCCCGGTGGAGAAACGCCAGATCTCGGTGCCTGTCGCCACATCCAATGCGTAAACATTGCGATCAAACGCGCCAAAATAGACGACACCGTCCACTACTGCCGGCGAGGATTGTTCTCCACCGCCGCCTAATGGAAAGCGCCATTTCTCACTCCCTGTTGCAGCATCCACAGCATAAAAGAGATTGTCGTCAGCACCAAAGAAAATTGTACCATCAACGATTGACGGCGAAGCGCGCAATAAGCCACCGACCGGGAAACGCCATAGTTCGTCTCCTGTTTGTTTGTCCAGGGCCAACAGGGCGTTGTTGAAGGTTCCCACGTAAACGACGTCGCCGACCAGTGCTGGTGAAGATTCAACGGTACCGCCTGTACTCACTTGCCATTTGAGGAGCGGTGCGCCGGAAAAGGGTTCTCCTCGCGCACCGGTGTGGCGCAGATCAAGGCGGAACATGGGCCAATCTGCACTGCTTTCTTGCCCAGGATCTTGTATAGCTTGCGAGCTTGGCGAAGGGAGACTCTCAACTGTTGGGGCGATGGGGGGTACGGCCGTTTCTGTAGGTAATGCATCAGGTGTTGGTGTCTCCACGGGCAGCGATGTTACTATCGCCGAATCTGGCGCCACGTCAGGCATCGCCACCGTTAATGTAGCGGGAGCGGTCGCCGTATCTTGCAGTTCCGCGGTTGGCTGAACCACCTGTACCGTTTCGGTTGGATCTTCCTCTGCGCAAGCTGCCAGAAAAAGAATTACCAATGGGAGCAAAACTGTTCTTCTCATTTCTTACCTTGTCCCAGCAAAACGGGGAATGCGTAGGCTCCTCGTGCAGCAAGCCGGTTGATGCAATTTAGGCGAGTGCCAGAAGCTTTATTTATTGAACTGTTTGCCACAGGCTAAAGGGGAAGAGCCAATCTGTCTGTAATTTTCAGACCTTTCCTATGGCGATCAGTTATTCATGGTCAAAGGCCGCGGATCAGGTACCAGATCGAGGAAAAGGAAGCCTTCCCACTCCGCCACGGCTACAGGAAACAGCCAATACTGGAAAATATATCAATTCCGCGTATAATCGTCAACAAACGTGAAATAGTATTTCACATTGTGAAATCGAGAAATCGATCAAATGAAACCCGGCTTTAATGCACAATTACGAGTATTTACTCTTCGAGCGTCTGTTCAAATTTCCCATAACCGGGTTTCCAGAAAGGAGCAAAATATGGCAAATGCAAAAAACAGTCCACTGACGGACGAGGTTTTCACCCGTGCCCCGTACTGGAAAGATGTTCCAGATGAAAAATGGATGGACTGGCGATGGCAAATGAGCCACCGGTTGAATAGTGTTCAGGATTTAAGTGTAATTATCAACTTAACGGATTCAGAAAGAAAAGCGCTGAGTGCACAGGGCCTATTTCGGGTGGATATCACGCCTTACTTTGCGAGCCTTATGGATGCGGATGATCCAAGTTGCCCGGTACGCAAGCAGATCATTCCCACTGCTCGAGAGATGGTCTCCTTTGAATCGATGATGGAAGATTCCCTGGCCGAAGACAAACATTCGCCCGTTCCCGGCCTGGTCCATCGTTACCCTGACCGTGTGCTGATGCTGGTTACAACACAATGCGCCAGTTACTGCCGCTATTGCACGCGCAGCCGTATCGTCGGTGATCCAACGCAAACCTTCAGCCGCAGCGAATTTGACGCGCAGATTGAATATATCGAGCAAACGCCACAAATACGGGATGTTCTGCTTTCCGGTGGCGATCCAATGGTGCTGGCACCTAAATTGCTCGACATGATTTTGTCTCGCTTGCACGCCATTCCCCACGTGGAGATTGTACGTATTGGCTCGCGTGTTCCTGTATTCCTGCCTATGCGCATCGACGAGCGCTTCTGCGAAATGGTCTCTAAATACCATCCGTTGTGGATCAATATTCATGTTAATAGTCCCAAGGAAGTAACGCCGGAACTGGCAGCCGCCGCCGACCGGTTGACGCGAGCTGGTGTGCCATTGGGAAACCAGAGCGTTCTCCTGGCTGGCGTCAACGATTCGGTACGCATCCAGCGCAAATTGGTCCATGAGTTGGTCAAGATCCGGGTGCGGCCCTATTACCTTTACCAATGCGATCTGGTCGAAGGAGCAGGCCACTTCCGCACCTCCATCAGCAAAGGTATCGAAATTATGGAAGGATTGCGGGGTCACACGTCCGGCTACGCCGTGCCCACCTATGTCGTAGATGCACCTGGTGGTGGCGGCAAGATTCCGCTGCAACCCAACTACATACTTTCACAAGGAGTGGATAAGGTGGTCCTGCGCAACTTCGAGGGATTTGTCACCACCTACAGTGAGCCAAGGGATTACGACGCAGATGAAATAAAAACCCAGGAAGCGCTGATCGAACCACGACCAGAAACTGGGCAAGATGGCATTTATGGTTTACTTGATGGGCGGCGGATGTTTATTGAACCCCAAGGATTTGCCGATGTCCATGCACGCGGCGGTGCGGAACATCGCCTGCGCAGTGGCGAGCAGGCGCAGAAGTGGCAACCACTAGGTATTGGTGCACTGGAGGGTGATAAGCTAGCGGACGGTGAAGAAGAAAAGCGCCAGGCGCTTGCAGACGGAGAAGAGAAAGTAGGGGAATAGTACTTTGTCAAAATGTTACCAACTTTCAGAAAGCAAGCAATTTGTTCGACCGGTTACGGGGGGAAGTTGGCACCTTTCTGCGGTGAGAAATGCAGCTAATCCATGATTACAACTAAACCTTATCCAGGCACACAATCCGTTCTGCGCGCAGTTTCGCTGCTTAAGGTTTTCGACGATGAACATCCTGAGTGGGGCCTCGGCGAGTTGGCGCGTGAAACCGGTTTAAATAAGACGACAACTTTTCGCCTTTTGTCGGCATTAGAGAGCGAAGGTTTGGTCGCTCGCAATGAAACGGGTGACTGTTATGTTTTAGGACCAGAGATCCTGGTGCTGGGCGGCCGTGCACTACGCGCCAATAATCTGCGCCGGGTAAGCCGTGCAGGACTGGAAACTCTGGCTGTCACTACGGGAGAAACCGCCTCTCTGGAGGTATTGTCCGGCACCGAAATGTTGATCATTGACGAGGTGATGGGCGAGCACCTGGTTAGCGGAGTGCGATCGATTGGCACCCGCTGGCCGCTCCACGGAGCGTCAACCGGATTGGCGCTGTTGGCTTTTGAAGCTGAAGCAAAGCGGGAAGCTTTTCTAAGGACGGCGCTAACGCCGATCACGGCCAAGACGATTATCGATCCCGAGATTTTACGGCCGTTGCTGGCTGAGTTCGCGGAGCAGGGGTATGCGGTGGCGGACGAAGTTTTGGAACTGGGATTGATTGCCATAGGCGCGCCGCTATATAACTATGATGGGCGCATCGTGGCTGCCATCAGCATTTTTGGCCCTAAAATGCGGCTGGCAGAATCGCGCGTAACGGCCGTCGGCGAACTGGTGCGTGGCACGGCCGCCGACATATCGAGCATGCTCGGCTACCGGCCTAAGTATTCAGACCGCGATGATTCTTAAAACAGGATCTGATTGAGATATTGAAGGTCGTTTTGAATACGCAGCATCTTTTTTGGGGTCAGGGGAAAGTGGAGCGGATACAGTATTCACGCGTACTTTTTCCATGTTGATCGTCGCTTCCGTCCTCAACGCACACCGTCGGCACCCCTCTCTGCCGGACAGTGAACTTCAGGTCATCAAGAGCAAAATCCTGCGCTATTTGAAGGGCGAGAAGGATCTACGCGGCTATGTGCCTGGCGGATGCCCTGGACGAACTGGTGCGTTGCGACAGTTTCAGTCTGGACGATTTATTGGAATTGTTAGCAGTGATGCACCGAGCGATTAGCGTTTCGGATACGGTCTACATTTATGAGGAAGACGAGCGCCTGGTGACGGCCGTGCTCGCCACATGGCAGCGGGAAGAAATCAGCGAGAAGATAATTATCCGGTGGCTGGAAGGATTTGATCCCGCTGTAGCGGCAGATTTGTCCATGCCAGAAAGCAACTGGCGACTGGTCAATAACAAGAATTTCCTGCGCAGTCTCTACTTTCGCACCAAACGCATGCCGCTGTCAGAGCCCATCCATACGGCCGTACGGCAGGCATTGGCGCACTATAGTCGATTTGCCTGAGCGTGCATTGTAACCCATTTTCTGTTAAAGGAATGATTCATGGATAAACAATATGATGCCATCATCGGCGGCGGCATTTCCGGCGCGCCCTTACGTCTGGCTGCCATGCAAATGCTGAGAGACGGATAATATCGACGGAGAAAATCTTATGACTTCTAGCGACAAGCCGGCGCAATCTGATCAAGGCTTCCTGTTTCCACGTACCTCTGACGGCAAACGCAGCACAACCTTTACCGGCAAAGCCGTCATTGCCGACGCCCTGCGTGCGCTGGATGTCACTGCCGCCGACGGCGCGCTTGCCGAAGATAAATGGCGCTCGCACTATCCGGAGCATATCTATAATCTGGTCAAATTGGCGACCCGCTCCCCTGAAGGTGCCGTCATCAGTGCTGCAAGCGGCTTGGACTCGCTGCATCGTCGCTTTGAGTTTGCACGTGGCGACACTGTCGTGCCGCTTGCCGATCTGGAAACTGTGACGGCGATCGATCGCTATCACACGGCGCGCGTGACTGGAACGGAGTCAGTCACGCACGATCTGAAAGTTCCATACGGCGACCAGGTCTTACATGGAGCGTCACTTACAGCACAAATTTCGCGCTGGATTGAGGCTGGCATTATCGAACCGTCCCATAGAGACGCTCTGCACGCCGTCGCTGATCATCCAGAATGGCTGAATTTGTCGGAGCACGTGTTTGTGCTACTTGGAGCAGGAGCGGAAATGGGACCGTTGGACCTTCTTTTGGATTGGGGCGCAACGATTGTGGCCGTCGACTTGAACCGGCCAGTTATCTGGCAACGTCTCATCGCCAGAGCACGACACTCAGCGGGCACGCTGCTGTTTCCGCTGCGCGTCCCTTTTTCGGCCGACATGAGCGACGACGAGCTGGCAGCTAGCGCCGGCGTCGATCTGCTCACCGAAACGCCGGAGATTATCACCTGGTTACAAACGTTCGAGGGACCAAAGACAGTAGGCGGCTACGCGTATCTCGACGGGCAAATGCACGTGCGTGTTGTGCTGGCCATGGACGCCATCATGGTAGCACTCATGAACGACCAGACAGACACGTCGCTGGCGTACTTGGCGACGCCGACTGACGTCTTCGCCATTCCGCAAGAGGCGGCTGCCATGGCCCAAGCACGTTACGACATGCGGCGTGCAGCCCGTCTTTATCAGGAACCCGTACGTGCGTTGAGTGGTGGGCGCTATTTTCGGCCGAATGTGCGCGAAACGGTCACCATGCCATCGGGTATGATTTTTGGTCTCGTCGACTCCCTCGTCACGCAGCAAGGCCCCAACTATGCCTTGGCCAAGCGCATACAACAATGGCGGGCCATCGTCGCTCACAGCAAAGGCGTCCGGGTGTCAGCTAACGTCGCGCCGGCCACGACCACCCATTCCGTTATCAAGAACATCGCCCTCGCAGCAGCATACGCCGGTGCTGAACGGTTTGGCATCGAAATCTTTGCGCCAGAGACGAGCAACGCCGTGATGGCCGCCCAGCTAGTTTACGACTTACGGGACGATACATCAGTCGCCAATCCCTCCACGCCGATAAACAACCCCCTTGAACTGTTCATGGCTGGGGCCAATCATGGCGGCCTGTGGCGGGCTGCATTTGCCAGCCGTTCAGTGCTCGAAATCGCTGCCTTGCTGGGCTGGCGCGAAGCGCGCAGCCAGGCGCATAACAGCTAAGCGTCATATTGAATGGTTGGACGGAAACAGAAATCCATGGCACAAGAAAAAGTGAGCAAGAAACCTTACGACTACTCAACGCGCGAGGGAATCCACCCAATTTCCTGGGAGGATTTTCATGGCATATGTAAAGCTTTGGCACAAGCTGTTTTTGCTTTCCAACCGGAAATAATCATTCCAATTGGCCGAGGTGGTTATTATCCAGGAACCTTGCTGGCACATATGTTGCAGGAAGAGGTCTATCCAGTTCGTCTCTCCAGAAGAATTAACGACCAGGTTAAATACTAGCAGC
>JAACFF010000346.1 GCA_009937635.1 Chloroflexota bacterium | reverse complement strand
TGGAAAGCGAAGTAATGCGAAAGTATTACGCTTCGTTTGGCGGGGGGCGGTTGGAAACACAGGTCAAGCTGTGCGCCGGCCGCCTACCCGACTAAACATGGGCCATTACGGGATTATAGACTGGGCGATTCCTTAGACGAAATACGCCCAGTCTTATCTTTCACAGGCACTAATTCTTAAAAACGGCAGGCAGATAGGTGTAGTGCATCTTCTGGCCAACCTGGCCCCGGATTTGGCCGGATGGATAACCTTCTGTGTGTACATTTACATAGTAATACCCGGTAAGTAAATCCACTAGATTCTCCGCATTTAACGTCACACCGGAACCGACAGGATGATCGGGATCGAACATACCGCTTCCCGAGTACAGTCCAAAGACCACTGGTCCGTTTTGCCCTTTAGGGCCTAAGTGAATGTGCGAGGCGGTAATGTCTGTGATCTCGCTCACAACCATATAGTAATGTAATGTATTACGTATACTGTCCAGCGTAAAATCGCCCTGTCCGTGAGCATTGGTCGTGACCGGCGGCACCTCTTGGTCTCCCGCAAGCTTTGCCTCATAATGAGCTGCAGGCGCGTAGGAAACAACTTGTCCGCGAATCTCTCCAGGCGGGTTATCGACCGTATGGACGTTTATGTAATAGGCACCGGAGAGTAAATCGAAGATATTCTCGTCCGTCAGATCTAGCATGCCACTTATCGGGTTATCTTCATCAAAATCACCACTGCCGGTATACAGCGGGAAAACGACAGGCCCGCTCTGCCCGACAGCTCCTTCATGGATATGAGATGCTGTGACTCCCTCAATATCTTTAACCATTACCCGATAGTGCAGTTTTGTAGCATCGTCGTTGACTGCTAATTTGGCCTTGCCGGAAGCGTCAGAAGTCACTGGCGGGACTTCCTGGTCGCCTGTTAGAGTCGCCGCAAATGGCGAGGCCCCAATAACCTGACCGCGTATTTCGCCAGCCGGCGAGTCTGTGGTATGGACGTTGATATAGTAATTGCCGCTAATCAAGTCAAGCACACTTTGGGTATCGATAGCCAGTACGTCGCTGATAGGGCTGCCTGGTCCAAATGTGCCAGCGCCAGCATACAACGTATGGGCAACGCCACCATTTTGCCCCGGTTGGGCCGTGTGCAGATGCGAGGCCGTAATGTTCATGATATCGTCTACGGCTACATAGTAGCTGAGATCTGAAAGATCATCTGAAAGCTCGAAACGGCCGACACCGACGGCCGTTGTATCAACAGGCGGGACCTCCTGGTCACCCGTTAGCAAAGCATGTGAGTTAGTTCGTGGAGTGAAAGGCGCAAGCTGACCGCGAATCTCGCCCGGTGGGTGTTCGGCCGTATGCACATTGATGTAATAATCGCCGGCCAGTAGGACGGTAACTTGTGAGATAGTTGGCGACAACACGCCACTCACCGGGTTCTGTGGATCAAAGTCCCCGCTGCCACCAAACAGCGTGAAGACCACGCCCCCATTCTCCCCGGGCGGCGCTTCATGAATATGGGACGCCGTAATATCTTCGATATCAGCCACAAGAACCCGGTAGTACAACTGCGTCATGTCGGCGCTGAGGGTTAAGAACGCCTGGCCTGAAGCGCGACTATCTAAGATTGACGGCTCATTCGCCCCTGAGAGAACTGTCTGGTAAGCAGTCGTCCTCCCCTTACCAATCTGGCCTCGAATCTCGCCCGGAGGGTGTCCAGCCGTATGCACATTGACGTAATAGTCACCGGCCCGCAGATCATCGGCCTGGTCCTGCGTCAGCATTAACGTCCCGCTGAGCGGGTTATCCTCGTCAAAATCACCTGTGCCGGAATACAACGTGTGGACGACAGGACCATTTACCCCCGTTGCACCCATGTGAATGTGCGCCGCGGTGATGCTGATGATATCGTTGACCGCCACTTCGTAATTCAAGGTATCTGTATTGACCAGTGTAAAACGTGCCACGCCATTGGCATCCGTACTTACGGCGGGGACCTCCTGATCCCCACCGAGAAACGCGGAGAAGTACTCCGTTTCGTCAATACTGTCGGGAGCGGTGTTCGTCTGGGCTCCTGCTTCCATTGGCGCTGCTTGGATAGGGGCTATTGCGAGGAAAAGGGAGAGTATAGCTGTACCAGCCACGGCCGTAATCAATAATAGGGCCAATATTCGCTTCTGCATCTTTGGGAAACCTCCTAAAATTAAATGATATAAACCTTTCATTTCGTGTCCATCAATCCTGGATGAGTCACAGGTTTAGCAGGAAATTTACTAAACACCTGATCGCGTCACAAATTCGATTTCAAGCTTAACTTCATCTGAAACATTGGCTACCCCGGTTACGGAAGGGATTTGTAGATCATAATCGGAACGCAGCATGATGCCCTCACCAAATCCATTGAGCTCCGTTTCTCAAACGGCCGTTACCATCATTTCAAACATGACGGGCTGCACAATATCGCGAATCTGCAAATCATCGCTAAGGTTAAATGTTTGCGTCTCGCCAATGACTGCCGCTCCTGCGTTTAGCCCCTCAATTTCAGTCGGTGTAAACGTAATAAATTGATATTCATCCTGCACCGAATCCAGGATCTGGCGCTGCAGCGACCTGTTGCGAAGTTCGTTATCTGTAGCCAGTCCTCTTGCGTTGATTTGGATTGATCTGATCTCAACCTCTTGTAGATTTTGCAAATCCAACAAAACTTCTCCTTCCACCTGACTGGTGCGCCCGACTACCGTTTTGGGATTGCCAAAGAGCACCTCCTCAGGGTTGGAGATAATCACACGGGACTACCTCCGAAACGCACTGAGATAACTTTTACCTAACGCCGTACCCGAACAATTTCATATTTTGTATCCGGCTGGGGCGGCTGGATATCAAATCGAGCATTAACTGCATAAAGTGAACTCCCAAATTGATCAGCCGTTGTAGGAATGCGGAATGTGTCGCTGGAAATCCTATCCACAATCTTGCCACTGGTGAAATTATCGCTCAACTCGACAACCGCAATCTGATTAAGGAAATTTCGCACCACGTAGAGTGTATTCCCTTGCCGTACCAGACCATCACCACTGGTCACAACCTCGTCCCCCAGGTCGATGGGCAGCACCTCGCCACTATATGGATCTACCCGGTAGAGCGTGTCGGTGTTGCTGTTGACGATTATGAGGTATCGGTCGTTGGCAGATGTTTCAATGCCATTGGCGTTAAATTGACCCGGGACAAAAATAAAATCGTCGCCAAGTGCAATCTTTTCTACCTCGGTGGCGTCAGGGAAGCGGCCGTTTGCTTTCAACGGTATGCGATAAAAGTATGGATTAAAAGAATCCGTAAAGTAAACTGCCTCGCGTGTAACGATTGTATCATTGATAAAAACAGTACCTGGTGTTGCCAACTGATAACTCATCAATAACGCGCCCGATCCGGCGTCGTAAACTCTGGCATCACCGCCGGGGCCTCCGGCGACAAACAAGTTGTTCGAGCGCCCATCATAACTCAACCCAACAGCGAGCAGACCATCTTGGCCTTCTACAAAAATATCACCTTCGCCGGTACGCAGATCAGCCTTAAAAATCGAACCATCAGCTAGTGAACCAGCAAAGACAGTTAATCCATGGCCAATCACTACACCTTCTGGGCGAAAACCATCCGGCAGGGGGATGATATCGGGAAACTGCGCAGAACTGTTTGCGGAAGCCCCTGCTGGCAGGAAAGTGAACACAAAGACCAATAGCAGCAAGAGTGGACTAACAACAAATAATAAACGGGATTTTTTCATTAGTTGATCTCCTTATTGTTTAGTGGGATTTTAAGACAAGATTGGAACTGCTGTTAACGATCACTTATTCATTACCCATACCATTTAAAACGATTTAAGGATTCATTGGACGCGATCCCAAAGCAGTGTCCGAACCGAGAATTGCGAAGCGTCCAATAATCCTAGTTGAACTGAGCCGTGGTTGTTGGTTATTTGGCCCCTATTCGGAATATCCCGAACATATACCAAAGAGACGTGTCGGCATGCTGCGCCTACCCACAATATTGGCGATGGTCTTGAGCAAGATTGTATAGACCGTCAAACAGAACAGGGCTCGGTCGAGCAAGGCGACCAAGCTCTTAGTTACATCGGCATCGAAAACTACTTTTCGAGTTGACCCCGTATTGCACCAGGGCCGAAATCAGGGGCGGTGTGGACATTGACGTAGTAGCCTGACGGGTTAATTAGGATATCGCGCAGGTCATGCTTGTTACCGCTATTCGGAGACACACAGCCGCTGGCGGAAGTGAAACTGCCAGTGGCAAGTGTTACCACCACAGGGCCATTGATACCTACTGCGCCTCGGTGGATGTGGGCGGCAAACGCCGACCCGTTCGTAAGGTTCGAAGTTGTGAGGTTAAAGCAGACTTCGTTCTGGCCGACGTTGATAGTCATGTCTACTGACCCGCTGGCGCCGAGGTCGCCTGAACCTGCCGGTACCTCATTCGCCCCTGTCAGTGTGACCGAAAGGGGTCTTCCTCCTGCAAGCACCGGGTTAGTTAGGATCAGGAGTAACAGCAGGATTACAAGAGCGCATATTACGAGAACAGTGAAATTTCTCTTATCACGAGTGTCGATTATTTTTGTCTTGAACATGGAACATCCTCTTTGTGTCAGTCGGTGCGATTGGCACCGTGCTGCACTAACCTTTATGGAATATGCAGTATAAGTAAACAAGTTCACTCTTTCGGCTTACGGTCAGTCACCTCCTCGCATTGATATACTGGAATACCATAGATGTTAAGAAAAGCATTTGAGTTCGCCCAGATTAGGGCAGACACGTGGGTCTGACCCTACCCCAAAACAATATCTGAATATCTACGGTTTGAAAGTCGAGACCAGGAGATTATCCTGGCCTCTTATTTATTGGGGTGCTTCAAACGTACGTTCGATACCCGGAGTTTAGTCCAAGGCAACGATACGCTCGCAGGTCCCACCTTCACCTATGGGAGCCAGAATCGTCGAGCCACAAGCATAAATTTCGCCAGCTTCATCTTCGCCGAATCCCTTCAGGTATAGTCCGTAGGGGCGGTCATCGAGGCCGATCTGGAATTTCTGGATTTCGGGGGCTGCGCCAGCAGGATCTTCGATATATAGTAGGAGGCCGGAAGCGGGGAAGAATGCTTGCGTGAAGTCGCCGAAAATATATTTTCCTGACAAGCTTGGCGACTCCGTACCGCGATACACGTACCCGCCGATAACGGTGATCCCCAGTTCAGGGGTAAAGCCGGTGCCTGGGTGAGCGTACTCGACGATGGGATCGAGCAACGGTTCGCCATGGGGGCCTGTGTCGCTGCAATTGCCTGGCGGGCTGGTGGGGTTGAAGGGATCAAAGCAATGGAACCCCTCCTTGATCACCCAGCCGTAATTGCCGCCGCGTTCGATGATGTTGACTTCTTCGAAGAGATTCTGACCTACGTCGCCCAGGTACAGCTTACCATCTCCGCCTGGTCCATCATCAAAGGAGAATTTATATGGATTGCGTAAGCCATAGGCATAAATCTCGTCAAGACCAGGCTGCCGGACGAAGGGATTGGTTGGCGGAATGGTATAAGTGGATTCTGACGCCTGGCCAGGGCAGGAACCAAGACTGTCTCCGTGTGCCAGGTGGGCGGAAATGGCGGACGCACTCACCTGTATTGCCCGGTTTCTATGACATATTGTGAGTCTGTCCACGTTGATCCGCAAAATCGCACCTAAGGGCGTTTCGATGTTCTGAGCGTTACCTATCGGTCCGTGGGATGGGGGATCGTCAGCAAGCCCATCGTGTGCGCCACCGCCATCGCCCAGGGTGAAGTACAAGAATCCGTCCGGGCCAAAGGCGACGTCACCAGCGTTGTGGTTGAATTGGGGTTCGTCAACGGTAAAGAGAATGATTTCCGAGTCGGGATCGGCCTGGTTGGGATCGCCGGCAGATACCGCATATTCGGCCAGGATTTCTGTGTGGCAGCCGCGAGAAGTACCAAAACATGGCTCATCCGGAGCGCCAGTTCGAGGCGTGCTGTAGCGCACAAAGAAACGGCCGTTTGATTCATAGCGAGGATGAAAGGCCAGCCCCAGCAGGCCGCGCTCGTCAAAGAACGGGTTCAGCTCCGGCAACTTGCCAGAGATGTCCAGGAAAGGCGTGGGCAAGAGTTCGCCATCCCGCACGATCCGGATCTGGCCCGACTGTTCCGTAATGAACTGGCGCCCGGAGCCGTCTCCCGCATGGGTTACGCCAAGCGGTGCGGTCAATCCGGTTGCAAGCGGCTCAAGCTCAATGATATGCGTGGCAGGTTGCGCGTAACCCACACCTCCTGCCAACACCAATAAGGCGATGAACAACGATAAAATCATTAAACTGAAACGCCATCTTCTTACTTTGCTTATGAACATGATTTGCTCCTTTTTGTATATAAACTACATCTAGTTGGTTCTATATGTGCCTGATAGATAAGCTTTCACTACCTTATCTATACGGCATGGGAGGAGGATTGGATTGCTTTTAA
>JAACFF010000345.1 GCA_009937635.1 Chloroflexota bacterium | reverse complement strand
ACTAACAAACGACAAGCCATCAGCTATCAGGGGTCAGGAGGAGCCTGATCCCTGACCCCTGACCCCTTTCAAAGAATCGATGCCGTTTCCGGAAAAAAAAGAAACGGCATCAAACGGCATCGATGATCTTATTATGTAAAGTTTATTTCTTTATTGAGAAGCATTCCATTGCCAATTGCCACTTTCCTTGAACGACTAGGCCTAAGAGAGTGAAATAGGAATCCCAATAGAAGAACCATTTGAAGAAGCCACCAGGTTTGACGAAGTGGCCGGAATGCGGGAATGCTAACGACTCCCACGACCAGTTTAAACTGGCCAGTACTCAAAGATATGTTCAAAGGTGGCATCAATTGCAGGCTCTGGTGTTGACACGTTTGGCTTCATAGATGATTTGCCTCCGCTACCGCGAATGGGTTTTTGTCCCTCCTGCAAAGGAGCTGAACGACGTCGCGGCCTGACAATGCCGCCGTGGGCACGCCGCCCCCTGGTTCGAGCCATTGACCTGCCATATAGAAGTTCTCCAGACGCGGGAGCGTCTTGTCCATCCGCAATCTCAGGGTCTTAGTGGTAATACGCCAACCCAGAAACGTACCCTGCCAGTTGCCTGTGTAGCGCTCAAACGTCAGCGGCGTCGCCACGTCCCACATCTCTACCTTAGAGGCTAAGCCCGGGAAGCGTCGATTGAGCGATGTAATCACGCGTTCGGCGATTTTTTCCTTCTTTGCTGCATAGCGAACAGGGTCCTGGCCCAGTTCCTTCCAGTACTCATAATCAGTAGCGAAATAGACTCGCATGAATGTCTTGCCCGCCGGCGCCAGAGTGGGATCAAAGTTGTAAATTTGTACACACATACGTTCCCGTTCCCGCTCGCCGATCTTCACCGGCTCATTGAGAGGGAAATCCAATCCTGTTGTTTGATGGGGCATCTCGTCGAACGTGCTGGCGATACCCAGCGCAATGTAGATCACTGGACGGGAGACAGGAAGATCTCCATAGTAAGTCTGAATCTTCTTGCTGATATATTTGCCATTCAGCATATCGAAGATAGTGGTACGCCCATCGGCTGCGGAAATGACGGTGTCGCTATACTGCTCGGAGCCGTCCGCCAGTCGCACACCTACAGCACGGTCATTTTCTACCAAGATCTTGTCAACGCGTGATTCGTAATGAATCTCGCCCCCTAGAGCCAGGTAGCGGCTTTCAAGCGAGCGGGCAAACTCCAGGGAGCCGCCCACCGGATAGCCGGCGACCTTTTGATCCATCCAGGCAAGACTCATGAGGAAGCCAAGCATCGGGAAATCAGGACCATTCTGGAGGTTTACGGCAAGGGGAAAGACTTCGCGCAGAAATGGATTCCTAAAGCGCTGGGCAAAATCCTCGATAGTTGCTTTCTCCCACTTTCTGAGAAAAGCGAAAAAGGGACGCATTCGAAGCATTATCTTGAGACCGTCAATCGGGCCGTACAACTCACGAGGCTTCTCGATGGGCATGGGAAAATCAATGGAGGTGCGAATCCCGTCGGTAAACTCTTTAATGACCTGCCTGTCCTCCGGAGCTAGCTCTGTCATGTGCTTCTCCAGGCGGTCAACATCGCTGTAGACGACAAATACCTGGCCGTCCTTGCCTTCAATCCTGGCATATTCTTCATGATCAACGATATTTCGGCCTTGCAGGGCACCCAGTTCTTCCCAGAGCGAGTAAAAAGGATTTCCTGGTTTAGAACCTGTCAGCCAGTGAATGGCGCCGTCGATTTTGTAGCCATCTCGTTCCCAGGTTGTGCAGCAGCCGCCAGGCCTGTGGTGCATTTCGAGGATTTGGGTACGGTAGCCGTTCATCTGCGCGTAGCAACCGGCGGATAAGCCGGCAATTCCAGCTCCAATGATAGTGACCGACTTCTCGTTCATTCTTAACCTCACATTCTAATAGAATGACAACAACGTGACAATTAGTATTGTACCCATGAGGTCTGATTCAAGGGGTTATTCTTGAGTGCGGAACGAAGGAGAATACGGCAGGTAAAACAAAAAGGCTGACTGGATTTTGGCAGGTTCCCTTTTCATGAAATAGAAGTACGCGTATCGGTTTGTCATGATATTCTCCTTTTGTCGATAGCTAAAACCTTGTTTAGGTTGAGGTAGATCCGATCGGGTTGACCGAAATCAGCGGCAAACTCAAGTCATGAACCTTGATCAGCAAACCGATCAGAGCGGATTGGTCAAACACCGGCCCCGTGAGAAGTGTGTCGTCGTGTTCGTCATATGTCACGGTCAGGTCCTCGAACCACTCAGACCACTGCTCGTCGAGATGTACCCCTAGCTTGATCTGGTAAATTATTGGCCGGTTTTGGTCTGGCTTTTGGTAAGGCTCATTCATTATCATCTTTGTCTGTTGCTATTTATGATATTCCGGAATCGAATTCAATATTGATTAAAATAGGCCATTACCGCATGAGCTGTATGAAAAACAGCAAATACAATGGACAAGGCTATGAATACAATCCGGTTGTATGGAATCTTCCTAATCACCAGTTCTTTCCCCAGAAATCCTATACCCAGCAGCCAGATGATAGAAGTGTAAGCGGGGGCAGTAAAACCTAATAAGCTTCGGCTCCATGTCGTGTCAGGCAAAAACATCTGTGCTGCCCAGGAAGCAAAATAGAGAATAACCCCGCCGACATAGAGAATCAATCCGGCTTTTTGGGTTCTGTCGCTTAATCCCAGCATTAAGAATATGGTAAAGCCGAAAGTCAATATTCTGAAAACATTCTCACCTGCTAGCACGATGGCAGGTATGTTCATTCTGAAATTTTCCAGGGAGTATGCCTCGGGTAAATACTCATAGAAAATGATATTCCACAGCATGGTTATCAATAGTAGAAATACACCGTTATAAAGGTATTGTTGCTTGTTCTTCAAAGTCATGGAAATCTCCTCTAAGATTCAATTTGAGATACCCAGATATGGGCGATGGCAAAAACTAATGAGAACATCAGCATGAGAATTGATGAAAGCAGATAAGAAGAACAGATGAGGAATAAGGATGGGTATACGGCCAGAGGCAGCGGCACAAATAATCGTCTTCGAAGGTCAATGTGATGCGATCCTCCAATAAAGTATCTAAGCCAGGCAATGTAATACAACGACAGAAATAACAGGCATAGAATCATGAAATACAGTGAAAATCTGTGGTTCAAGTTCAATGAATAGAATATGGGGATAACCAAGATCCCCAATCGACCGATGTTTTCGCTTATTTCTACACTAGTAGAAACAGACACATGACTAGCCCGATCGTCGCTCTTTCCTCTTCTTTTTAAGAAGTAGAGTATGTTTGGCAATAATATAAGCCCCGAAACGATTACTCCTGACTTGATCATCACAACCTTCTCAATTCATCATCTTTTCGACTTGATCGGCCCAGTTCAATTAAACGTTTGCTAAATGTATGCTGATAAGGAAGCACTTCACTTATCGTCAGTACCTATTTGTTATATACCCATAGACTAGACGAAAATGATGTCTATATCATCAGCCGTAATATATATTTGGGGTTTATTTTGGGGTTTAGGGAGAGAACTAAACCTTAGCCCGGATAAAAAAATCCGCCATGTGGCGGATTTGGATTAGACAACACTTAAGGCAGGAATTCGGATTATAGCAACCCAAATCCTCTGGCTCGCGCAACAGCTTGGGTACGGCCGTGCACTTCAAGCTTGCCGTAAATGCTGGCCGTGTGTGCTTTTACTGTTCCCAAGGCAACTACAAGTTCGTCAGCGATTTCCTGGTTTGTCAGGCCATCAGCAATCAATTGCAAAACTTCAAGCTCCCGCTCGGTGAGGGGATCAACCATAGGTTGAGGGCTGGAGCGGGTAGGATGTTTAGCAACCTTACTACTGAGCTCGGCCAGAAGTTTGCTGGCATATTCCCTCTGACTTCTGCCTTCCGCCTTTATCTTCGCCAACAATTCTTTCATTGGTGGACCCTCTTCAACGAAGGTGCGCACAAAGCCCTCGGGCTCTGCTAGGACTAACGTTCGTTCCAGCGAGGTCACTGCCTGGTCATCCTTACCACTTAGCTGGAAGGCCAATGCCTGCAAAACCAGTATGTCAATCAGACTTCCCATGCGTCCTCCTGCCTCTGCTGCCTGGAGCAGCCGATTGAGAAGCGCTACTCCTTCGTCCGCATTGCCCTGAGCCACGAGCAGTCGCGCCAGTGATAGGTACTCAATTTCGCACAAATAACTGATTTCGTTTGCCACGTCTAACCCCCGTTCCAACGTCCAACGAGCCGCTGCATCCAGATCACCTCCTGCTATCAACAGGCGCGTCTTCCAGGCTGCTATCGGGTGGATGACCCAGGGAGGCACGTCGGTTTCTTGCGCGAGCTGTTCCACTTTTTGGACTACGCCGAGTGCGCCTTCCACATCTCCCTGGGCATGCAAAGCTCTTACCAAAACGACACAGCTCCGTCCAAGAGCACCTATATCATTCCCCCTTTCAGTCAACTCAACGCCTTTTTTTGAAAGGCGCATAGCTTCGTCCAGGTTGTTCCATTCACACTCCACATCGCCCAATTCCGCGTATATCCAGCCTGCAATCTCCAATTCCATCATTCCCTGCTTTGATGCGATGAGCAGCGCTTGCTGGCAAAGTTCAGCCGCCCGGTGCAGGTGTCCTTGTTCCTTCTGGATTACGACGCGGTTTAATCTGGCAATCAATGTAAGATATTCACTGCCTGCTGCCTGACCGAACGTGACCGCTTCATCAAAGGTAAGCCCCGCTGCCACCGCGTTGCCGCTCAATCTAAATGCGGTGCCTAAGGTAATCGTGGCCATGCTCCGCCACAACAGACTCTCGTCAGGCAGTTTTTCAAGAGCTTGACGGGAAAAACGGTTGATACCAGACAGATCTCCTCGGAAAAAAGATATGAACGCTTGAATAGCAGCCATCTTCCCCTTGAGTGACACATCTTGAAAGTCAGGCGATGCGTTGTCACCCGACGGGATTTTACGTTTTCTGGTAGGGGTAGAGTCAAGAGCGTGTTCAGCGTCTTGCAGGCGGAGTTCTGCGGCTTGATATTGGCCGTTTACGAACAACACCCAGGCATGGAAGATGCAGAGACGCGGTCGGGAATATACTACTTCATCGGGCAATATCCCCATCCACCGCAACAATGTGGTTTGCTCACCACGCCCCCAGACGACTTCGACAAGTTCATCGATCAGATTCGCCGCTCGTTCGAAATCTTGTGCAGCCAATGCATGATCGACCGCCAAGCCAACAGAGTTGTTTTGCTCATGCCATATACTTGCCCGACTGTGTAATGTCGGCACAATGTTCGGATCCTCCCTTCCCAGGCGCTGGCGAAGCAGATCGGCAAAAAGGTGGTGATAGCGGTACCAGCGCCGCCTGCTATCCAGGGGAACGATGAATAGGTTGGCGGCTTCCAGGGATTCCAGAATCATCTGGCTATCCTCTAGTCCGGCTACTGCGTTACACAAAGGGGCGGTCAATCGGTCGAGGATTGAGGTCCACAACAGGAATTTCCGGGTATTTAAGGGTCGTTGCTCGAGTACTTCGTCGGCTAGGTAATCAATAACGTACCGGTTGCTGCCAGTGAAATCCCGAATGAAATCACGGATATCGCCGCTTTGCTCATGACCTTGCATAGATAGCGCCACCAGTTGCAGGCCAACGATCCACCCTTCAGTGCGGTCTTGAAGCGCCGCGATATCGCCGGCTGAAAGCTCAAGTCCCATGGCCCGGTTTAGAAAATCGGTGGCTTCATCAGACGAAAAGCTCAGTTCGGCGATGCGAATTTCAGCCATTTGGTTGCGGCCCCGCAGGCGGGTCAAAGGCAGCGGTGGATCGGTCCGGGTGATGATAATCAGGTGCAGATTCGGCGGCAGGTGATCGAGTAGGAAGGTGAGGGCTTTGTGGGTGGAATGACTGGTAACGACGTGGTAGTCGTCGAGGACGAGGACAAACGGGTGTTGAATCTGTGCGATCTCGTTGATCAGAGTCGTTAGAACCGGCTCAATGCGAACTGCCTGTGGGGACTGCAGCAATGATAGAGCAGTTTCTCCAATATCTGCTTCAACCGTTTGCAGAGCAGCAACGAAGTAGGCCAGGAAGCGGGTGGGGTCGTTGTCACTTTTGTCAAGGGAGAGCCAGGCACTCTGATAATTATCAACTGTCATGTTGTGAGCAACTATGATTTGTTTGTGAAATGCTAATTGGGAGAGCCAGTCGGTGACCAGGGTTGTCTTACCAAAACCTGCCGGGGCACAGACGAGGGTGAGTTTGTGACCATGTTGTAGACCCTGATTGAGACGTTCGACGAGATGCGGCCGGTGCACCAGGTTCGGCCGCAATGGCGGGACAAATAGCTTCGTTTGCAGCAGGGTTTCAAGCATATACACATTATAAGGAAAAATCTGGGTTTCGGGAGCTCAAAAAGGAAGTTCTGTAAAAAGACTGGAAGAGAGAAGACAATGCTTACATGATCATGCTTGGAGCACGGTTCACATCCGTTGGAAC
>JAACFF010000344.1 GCA_009937635.1 Chloroflexota bacterium | reverse complement strand
CCACGGGCGGGCAGCGTTGCGGCCAGGCCGTATACTGGGGCCATGCCGCCTGATTTCTCGGGATCGGCTTTGACGGCGGTTACGGCCTCGTTTAAATCGGCGATAAAGCGAGCTGCGACGCCGGGTTGGGTGTGACGTTGGGTGACGGCGAGATGTACGCAAGGGGGTTTGTGCAGGCCATTCAAGCTCCAACCCTTGTGAGCCATAAAATCCATAACTCTGTAAATATCTAGCGTCTGCGAGGCGAAGGCGATGACCCACAAGGGATCGCCGAGAATGGCCATTTCGGGGATAGCGTTGATACCCTCTTTGATGGTTTCGGCCGTTTCCAGAATCTGTTTCGTGGCTTCCATGTAGCCTGTTTCGCCTATGGAAACCATGGCCGCCCAGCAGGCGGCACTCAGCGCGCCGGGCCGGCTGCCGGCAAAGGTAGGGGAGAAGTACAGACCGCCGGGCCAATCGGTGGCCACGAAATATTGGTAATGACGCAGCTCAAGGGAGCGGTAGAGGACGACGGATGTTCCTTTGGCCGCGTAGCCATATTTGTGGGTGTCAGCGGATATGGAGGTCACACCGGGCAGGCGGAAATCAAATGGGGGTACGGGAGCACCTAATTTTTTGGCCCAGGGCAGCACAAAGCCGCCCAGGCAAGCGTCAGTGTGGAAGCCGGTGCTCGCCTCTAAAGCTAGGGCGGACATCTCAGCGATGGGGTCGATGATGCCATGGGGAAAAGTAGGCGCAGAACCGATGATAACGACGGTGTTTTTATTGATGGCATTTTTAACGGCCGTGACGTCGGCGCGATAATCGTTGTCTACAGGTACGCGGACCATCTTGATGTTGAGATATTGGGAGGCCTTGTCAAAAGCGGTATGTGCGGTTATGGGCACGATCATTTCTGGTTGGGTGATGCCCTTGAGCTCACGAGCCTGGTCGCGATAGCTTTTCATGGCCAGCAGGATGCTTTCGGTTCCACCGGAAGAGATGCTGCCGCAAATCTTGCCAGTTGTTTCCTGCGCGCCAAGCATGGCGGCGGTCATGGCGATGATCTCCGCTTCAAACTTACTGGCGCTGGGCCATAGGTCGGCATGCAAGGGGTTACTTTGCGAGTGCATGGCATAGACTTGGTTTAGAAAATCTATGTGCTCGCTGCCGCCATGGTAGACAGCGCCGGAAGCGTACCCTTCCTGCCAGCGGGATGCCTCCTTGGCTTTTAGCTCGGCCATCTCTTGCAGGATGTCATCATAGGCACGGCCGTTGGCCGGCAGTTGTCTGTAAGTGGCAAATTCGTCGCGATACGGTTTCAAGGTATCTGCCAGCCCGGCAATGATATTTTCTACCTCGGTATCAACCCGCTTTCTGACAACAGGTAGGGAGGTCACACTGTCAGCCACACTGCCTATGAGACGGGATTTCAACTGTGATAAGCGGGATGCAATACGCATAGTGATTCCTGGTCGATCTTTAACTTCAACCCAATTTGTTCAACCTGGCATAAATCTTGTGGTTCTTCTGGTAAATGTTCAAGAAAGCATCGAAGAGTTCATCGTAGATGCGGCGATTGGCCGGGTCTGGTTGGTATTCATGGGAAACTTCTATCTGGCTTGCAGCTTGCTCAAGGGTCGTCGCGCCCAAGGCTACCCCGGCCAATATGGCCGCGCCACGGGCGTTGGCCTGAATGGGATCTTTCATCTGCCGCATGGGGCGGTTCAAAACATCGGCATAGATCTGGCACCAGATATCGGATTTGGCGCCGCCACCGATTATATTGATGGCCGGGAATTGTCGCCCGGCAAACTTCTCCGCATGGCCCAACAGCCAGCGCGAGTTGTAGGCCACGCCTTCATACACGGCGCGGATGAGATGTTCCCTGCTATGGTGCAGGGATATGTTGTGGAAACCACTTCGCAGGGTATGGTCATCCACCGGCGCTCGCTCGCCATTCAGCCAGGGTGTGAAAATGACGCGGTTACTGCCGGCTGGGACCTTTTCGGCTATACGGTCAAATGCCTGGTAGACATTGGGCTGCTGCATTTCTTGTTGCAGTTCATCGGCATGAAAGAGGATATTGTCTTTAAGGTAGCGCAGGCAGGCTCCCGCCATTTCCTGCTCGTTAGACAAAAAGTAGCGTCCGGGAATGGCCGAGGGCAACGAGGCTATCTTATGAAATACATCTGTTTTCTTGAATGGCACGTGGCAGCTAATCCAGGAAGAGGTGCCAATATACAGGTGAGCTTTAAAATCGGCAACGCCGCCGGAACCTATGGCTGCGGAGAAAATGTCGGGTGTTCCCATTACAACTTGAACCGAACATGGCAGGCCCAACTCCGCAGCGACCTCCACTTTAAGCGGTCCCAACACATCTGTGGCGCGCTTCAGATCGGGTAGCTTTTCACGATCAACTTGTGTCCAACGCAGCAGCTTATCATTATAGACGATGTGATTGATATCTCGATTGTCGGTTACCCAATGTAGGGTGATGGAATCAAAAGAAGCGGCCGGCAAGCCGGTCAACCGCATATTCAAGTAATCCTTGGGTTCGAGGAATTTGTAGGCAGCGTCGTAGATATGCGGCTTTTCATGCTTTAGGTAGAGAATGTGGGCGATAGAGTCCTTGCCGGATTGCTCGGGAATGCCTCCGGTGAGCCTGATCCAGGTTAGCAGCTTGTCGATGCCATATCCTTCAATTTTTAGCGGGCCACCAGTGATCCCTGGAATATATTTGGCTCCCCGAGAGTCCATCCAAATGATGGCGTTGGATAGGTGGTTGCCTTCTTTATCGACGGGAACAGTGCCTGACCATTGGGTGGTGCACGAGACGGCGACGATGTCTTGCCGGGGCACGGACGACTTGGCCAGCAGCTCTTGCGTGACGCTCTTGATGGCCTGCCACCATGCATCGGGGTCTTGCTCGACTCCGCCGTGGGGCAGCAATATGGTTTGTGAGCTCCCGACTCCCGCGTCTATGATACGCCCTTGCAAGGTGGCCAGCGCTACTTTGGGACCGGAAGTTCCCAGGTCGATGGCCAGGACGACCTGTTGATCATTTTCGGACAAGATTCACCCCTTTGCCACTCGTTACAAAGACGCCCGTGGCGCTCAAGGGCAATCATATGTCTTTGGAGACGGTTCTGCAAGGGAGAATTGGGGGGGTATGCCGTCAGGGCTATAAAGCGGGCGAGACGTATCTTTGGGGGTACGTCCCGCCCGATTGTCGGTGCTTTTTAGCCGGCTCCAAACAGCAGCCGCCAAATCTGGGCGACCACAAAGGTAACTATAAACCCGAGGGCGAGAGGCAGCAGCGCGGACACGGCCGTCCATTTTTTACTGCCCGTTTCTTTGAAGATGGTATAGATGGTGGTGGAGCAGGGATTGTGGATGAGCGAGAAAAGCATTACGCTAATAGCCGTGAGCAAGGTCCATCCACCCGCTGATAATAAGGCCCTCGTCTCCGCTGCTGATTCCAATTCGAACATTACGCCAGCCCCTGCGCCGTTAGAACTGCCACCCAGAACGAGGACGGTCAGCATGAGTATGGTGGGAACGACGATTTCATTGGCGGGGATAGCCACGATATAAGCGACGAGAATGACGCCATTTAAGCCAATCAAGAAGCCCAAGGGATTCAGGAAGTTGATCATGTATTCGGCAATGCTAGCGCCGCCAATGGTGATGTTGGAGATGAGCCAGATCACGGCGCCGGCGGGAATGGCGAAGAGAATCGCGCGCCACAGCACTGGGAGCGTGCGGTCGATTATGGAGGTGTAAATCGTTTGCCAGAAGCGCGGCGGCCGGTAAGGGGGCAGCTCCAGACTGAAAGTGGACACTTCACCCTGGAGCATGGTGCGGGAGAGGCCCCAGGAGATGGCGAAGGTGAGGAAGACGCCTAGCATGGCGATGCCGACAACGGCCAGCGCTGATATGACCCCGGCCAGATACGTAGGAACCAGCACGCCAATAAACAGGGTGGCAATGAGGATTTGGGTTGGCCAACGGCCGTTACAGAGGGCGAAGTTATTGGTGATGATGGCGATCAATCTCTCCCGCGGGCTGTCTATGATGCGCGTGGAGATAATACCGGCGGCATTGCAGCCGAACCCCATCATCATGCTCAGCGACTGTTTACCGTGCGCCCCTGATTTGCGGAAAATATTGTCCAAATTAAAAGCCATGCGCGGTAAGTACCCGAAATCTTCCAACAAGGTGAAGAGGGGAAAGAAAATGGCCATGGGGGGCAGCATGACACTGACCACCCAGGCAGTTGCCAGGTAGATACCGTCAATGAGTAACCCGCTTAACCACCAGGGCATGCCGATTGCCGCAGCACCTTCATTGAGTAGCGGGTAGATGGTGTCCAGCAAGATTGTGGCCAGGAATTGTGATGGATAATTGGCCCCGGTGATGGTCAACCAGAATATGAGGGTAAATAGCAGAAACATCAGTGGAAAACCCCACAGGCGACTGGTCACCAGGCGGTCGATGGTACGATCCAGGTCGAAGCGCGGTTGTTCATAGGGCCGGGTGACGGCGCGATCGGCTAACTGAGCCGCCTCGGCATAGATGTTTTCCATCAACTTTTCGTGGAATTCCTGGCCTACTTCCCAACGGAGATCTTCGGCTGTTTGCAGGATATCTTGTTCCTTAAGCGCTAATTCAGCCATTAAGCCACCTCCAGTTGAATTTGATGATTCTGTTCGACTTCTTGAGGGTCTTGGTGGCTGAGATTGCCCAGCTCGCCCTGGCGCATCGCTTCGATAATACGAATGTCGCCATCCAGCAGACGAAGGGCAACCCATTGGGCATTGGGCAGGTCAGGGAAGGCGGCTTCGATTTTGGGCACCAATGCCGCCAGGGCCTGGCGGATCGTGGGTGACTCGTTTTTGAGCCGGTATGGCTTGCAAACAGTCTGGCCTGTAGCCACATCGTGAACCGCTTGCAGGAGCTCTTGAATGCCTTTTCCCTGCCGGGCAGTAGTGGGCACCACGGGCACGCCCAGGTCTCGGGCCAGTCGCCGCTCATCTACCTGTATCCCATGCCGCTTCGCCTCATCCATGAGATTGAGGCAGATCACGGCGCGGTCGGTGATCTCTAAAACTTGCAGCGCCAGATTTAAGTTGCGCTCTAGGCGCGTGGCATCGACGACGATGATGGTCACATCGGGCTGGCCAAATAGGATGAAATCACGCGCCACTTCTTCATCGAGACTGGTGGAAAGTAAGGAGTAAGTTCCGGGTAAATCAACCAGTTTGTAACGTGCATCGCCGAAGCTGAATCCCCCTTCGGCGCGAGCAACGGTCTTACCCGGCCAATTGCCGGTATGTTGTCGCAAACCTGTAAGGGCGTTGAAAACGGTGCTCTTGCCCGTATTAGGGTTCCCGGCCAAGGCCACAACATAATCCCAATCTGTCATGTCAACGCCAAGCTTTAACAGGTTGCCGGCATTGTGCATAGGACAGGTTTCACAGCCACTGCCGGATTGGACAGGTTGTAATTTTATCGGTGTTTTTGATTCGGTTGTCATGCTTGGGCCCCTGCTTTTTTGATTTTAATCTGTTTAGCCTGGTTCTGCCGCAGAGCAATGAGCGCACCGCGGATGATGTAAGCGGTGGGATCGCCGCTGGGACTGCGGGTTTCGGCTGTAATCTTGGTTCCTGGTAAGATGCCCAGATCCAAAAGACGCCGTCTTTCCGCCCCGCGGGATGCGTGGGAAATGGCCAGCACTTCGGCCGTTTCTCCTATGGCTAAGGAGGAAAGGCGTTCGCTGCCAATCTCATCTTCGGTTTCCACTTCTTCGCGTTGTGTCATGGGTAAAACCGAGATATTGGAGGCGACGATAGGCGCCAGGACATGCTCGTTACCGTTGGTCCAAAACCGCACGCGCTCAGGCGTGGATTCGATGACGCGCACGATCTGGCCCAGGTGCAAGCCTTCGGCAACCAGTTGTGCGTAGACGACTTCCGGTTCATCTTCCAGGTGTACGATACGTGCCACGCTGTCGGCCGCTGATTTAGTAAGCGGCTGCCCGCCGTGATCTTCGATTTCGCCACTGGCAGTGGGGATGGGATCGCCGTGAGGGTCATACCTTGGGTGTCCTAATTGGGCTGACAGCGTATCAGTTGCGTCCGGAGTCAGTGAATGTTCCCAATGATCAGCTTGTTCGTGCCACACTTCCGCGCCAAATCCTGTTTCTTCGGCCAGATAACGTTCCCAAAGGCGGTGGGCACGGATGATGTGTAGGGCAGCTTCACGACCTTTTGTAGTCAGACGAATAATGTCTTCCTCGACTTGTACCAATTGGTCCGCTTCCATTTGCGCGAAAAGATTGGCCGCTTGATTGAGGCTGATACTTAACGCGCCGGCGATGCTTTCCATTGAGGGCTGCCGTCCTTCTAGCTCGCGTTTGTAGATATGTTTCAGGGCGTCTTCGCTGAGCACGCGTTTGGTCATGCGCCGCTCCCGCCGCCAGCGCGGCACCAGGCCAAGTTCTGGCCAGAAAAGGACAGCCACTACAACTGCTGCCAACGCCGCCGCCAGGAGCGCCATTAATGGATCGTATTCCATAATTCTTTC
>JAACFF010000657.1 GCA_009937635.1 Chloroflexota bacterium | reverse complement strand
AGCGCCTGCCAATTCCACCCCAAATTTAGTTCTGCTTGTTACCCAGAAGCGGTCATTGACGGGTACATGAGGCTAAGGGTCGCTTCCGACCCAATGTATGGACTCCTCCTACCTAGTCATCTAGGTTGAGTGTTGACTAAAACGCTCACGAAGGAGTCCATACATGAACAAGTTAAACGTAATTGGGGTCGACTTGGCAAAAAATGTGATCCAGATCTCTGTCCTTTCCCCTTCCAATCGGGAGTTGCGTAATTCCGCTCTCACGCGCCGCAAGTTTGCCGAGTTTCTGGCTAAACAACGACCTGGCATGGTGGCTTTTGAAGCCTGTGCCACGGCCCACTACTGGGCGCGAACTGCGCAACGCCATGGTCACCAGGTAAAGATCATTCCAGCCAAGGTTGTGGCCCCGTTCCGGCAAGGCCACAAGACCGATGAGAACGATGCCCTGGCGGTGGCCGAAGCGGCGCAGCGCCCAAACGTCAAGATAGCCCCGCTGAAAACGATCGAACAGCAAGGGATGCAGGCGATCCAACGGTCACGTGAGTTACTGGTTCACGAGCGCGTTTCTTTATCCAACCACCTGCGGGGCTTACTGATGGAGTTCGGTATTGTCATGCCGCAAGGCTTCGCGGCATTGTATCGGTGGTTGCCGCAGATCCTGGAGGATGGGGAGAACGAACTGCCGGATCTGTATCGCCCCACGCTCAACCTGTTATACGGTCGGCTGTGTGATCTGCGCGAGGACCTCGAGCAACTGAACCGTGAGATCGAGACTCTGGTGCAGCAGCACCCGTTGTGCCGGCGGTTGACGGCACTCGAGGGCGTAGGCCCGATCGGTTCCGTGCTGTTGTATGCCACGCTGGGGACCGGCGAAGCCTTCGCCAACGGGCGCCAGTTCGCGGCCTATCTGGGCTTGACGCCGAAGCAGTTCAGCAGTGGCGGTAAAGTCAACCTGGTCGGCATCAGTAAACGGGTAGCCAATCGGCGCTTGCGCGCTGTCCTGATCCAGGGTGCGCGGGCTTATGTCTACCACATGAAGGAACCCAAAACGACCAAGGATCGATGGCTGTGGGCCATTGTTGAGCGCAGCGGTAAGTGTAAGGCGGCCGTAGCGCTGGCCAATAAGAATGTACGAACGGCCTGGGCCATGCTGCCCCAGAATACCGAGTATCAACGTTATCCATTGGCGGCCTGACCGGCAGCCAATCAAGAGGAGTTCAGCGAGAGACCACGATCAGATAGAAGATATCCGCTCCGGTAAAACCTGATCCGATTTGAGGCCATCGAGTCCATCGAGCTGGGAGATAGCGTCTCCATCAAAAAGCCGAATATACATACGCGTCTGATATCTGATACGAAATCGCTCGCGAACCAGGAGGAGTCCATATACTAAACGGAACAAGTACCCAGTATAAATTTCGCCCGTCTGTCGACTATTTGCAGACATCACGTTCAGCTGTGAAAATTGACAGAGGTTTAGCAACAGAAAACTCCCCAACGGAAAATAAGCTCAAGTTTGATGATGAAACATCTCGTTTGGTGGAGGAGTTCAATAGATCTCAAGGAACAAAAGAGAGACGGCGCCGGATTACAAGAGCACTCTCATTGAAGGCTGGGGACGCACCGGTGCGCTGGGCATCCGGGAAACCTGGATCTGGAGTCCGGAAGTCGGGTTGCTGTGCATCGTTCTGAATCTAGTTGCGGTCTTTTTGCTCTGGAGCAGGTTAAAATAGCGGGGATGCACCGCACCCTGTTTGTTATCCTGACATTCTGCCTTTTCATCGTCGCCCCGCTGTGGGCGCAAACCCGTGCCATATCGGAAAGTTCCAGCGATGAACAATCGGCGGCTGACGAAGAATTGTCGCTGTTCGACGAGGACGTCGAGGAAACCGATGATGGCTGGTCCCAATTATCGGTCTCAGCCGGTTACATGTGGCTGAAGGCCGACGGACGTTACGCGATTCAGCTTCCCTCAGGAAAGTTGGTGACCGTGCTCGATCTTGATCGTATCGGCATCGACGACAAGGACACCAGCGCCTGGTTCACGATCAACTGGCGTTCTGCCAACAGTCGCTGGGGGGCTTGGTTCGGCGCTTGGCGCTATGACGCGGCCGGTTTTCGTATCTGGGTAGATGAACTGATTATCGATGACAAAGTCATCGTACCGGTTGGTGCTGGTGTTGCGACCGATCTGCGCACCGACTGGTACATTCTGGAGGCGACCTACAGTTTCTGGCAAAACAAGACCGTGGATGTGGGAGTCGGTTTTGGCCTGCACACGGTGGACCTCGATACAAAGCTGGGGGGAAGGCTGGAAGTGGGTGACGAGAATGATCAGATTGTGAACAGTCGGTTCGATTTCCTGGCGCCATTGCCCAATATTCTTGCTTATGGCCACTGGCGCATTTCGGATAAGTGGCGTCTTACCTCGCGCTTGGGTTGGTTCGGGCTCAGCTATGGCGACTACAGGGGCAAAATGACCAATCTGCATGCGTTACTGCGCTACCAGATGACCGACCGCTGGGCGATCGAATGCGGCTACCAGTTCATGAAACTGGACCTGGATATCAAGGAGGAGCGGTACACCAGCGTCTACGACGTCGATATCACTGGTCCGCTGGCGGTATTGCGCTTCAATTTCTGACTCTCTGCAAACTGCGGCATGCATAAACCCCGACTGAGCTTCTGGCGAATCTGTAACATGTGCCCTTTTTGCTCCTACATTAGCTCAATCCGGGTGGTCTTCATCTCGGTGTAGTCGTGGAAGGTGTGAATGGACATGTCGCAGTCATTTCCGCTTTGTTTAAAGTCGCCGGTGGTGAACAAGAATATACTCGATCACCTAGATGAAAAAGCCGTTTATGGCCGACTGCTGAGATTCTCGGCACGGATTAACACAGCCGATTCATAGCTGCTTTCGGGTTGTAAGCGGAAGTGCGCACCTTCCACTAGCTG
>JAACFF010000343.1 GCA_009937635.1 Chloroflexota bacterium | reverse complement strand
GACTATCTGCCAGCCTCCTCAGATATGTCTTCGGGCCTCGACGGCTAAATGCGCGCGCCTCCAAGGCCATAGCCCGTTCGTCGATGTCGAGCAAACTACCCAGAATCAACGGTTCCACGAGCGGTAAGAGAGCCTGCGCCCTTTTGCGGAAGCCGCCCCTAGTTTCTAAGCCACGTGCACGCTGGGCATCAAGAATCATATGAGCCTTTCGCTGAAAGGCCGGCACAATCTGCATGGAGGAAAGGATGATATAGGCGATGCTGCTTGGCACACCTCGCTGAGAGAGTGCTATCATCAAGTGATCTGGCCGCGTCGTTAATGACAATAACAGGAAACTAGCGACAACAGCCAGAATCCGACCTGTGCTGGTAATTGCAAAATAGACGCCTTCTCGCTTGAGCGACAAGGGTCCAACGCTCCATATCGGTGTTCCACCACTCCACAAGAATCCTTGAATGAGGAAAACGGAGATGGCAAATGGCAAGGTGATTTTCAAACTTAAACTTAGTAGCGAACGTGCGACGCCTGCCCAGATAGCGCATGGTACCAACAAGATCACAAAGACCACATAGCCAGGCCAAGGTCGCGGTACCACAATCGCAAAGACCAAACTAAAAATGGCAATAACTAGCTTTGTCAGCGGATGCAGGCGATGAAAACCGCTGTCATGCTCAAAGAAAATGGAGAAGGTTGAACTCATCTGTCGCCGAGACAGGCGTTATGTGACATTGTCCGCCCGCGGGAATCTTGCGACAAATCGTTTGGGCAAACCCAGCACGATGAGATAAACAACCAGATATGTGATCAGTTTATCGAGCGGATCGGAGACAATGCCTTGTCCCAGCGCTGCTTCTAGAACGCTGGCACCGGTGGCTCGGAAGAAGGCGACAACAAGATCAGTGCCTGCTCCGGTTACGCCGCCAAAGAGATATGCGGAAATTGGCGCAGAAACCAGAGCGGCCACAACGCCTGTGAGTAGACCTGCCAGTAGCCACTTCCACCACGGCCGAAACCAGCCAATATTGCCAAAGAAGCCAGCTAGTAAACCAATAATCGCGCCCGTGAGGGCATAGGGTGTATAGATGGGATTGATGCCACTCAATCCCCAGATCAAATTAGTCAACAGGCCGGTAACAAGGCCCGCCCATGGACCGGCTAGAAGTCCAACCAAAACAGTTCCAATAGAGTCCAAATAAATTGGAAGCTTCAAAATGACCACCAACTGGCCAATAACAATATTGATCGCGATTGCCACTGCAATCATAACGAGGGTAAACGTCGTGAAATCTTTTCGTATCCTATCCATCGTATTTTCTCCAGGAAGTACACTCGTCATCCGCAAATCAATTGTAGCATAAAGGTGTACGGGCAACACTCGGCCAGCCCCAAAAACTGTCGCGCTTTATATGTGTCAAGAAACAGAAATACCGCTAAAATTAGGAACGGAATTGGACTGAGGTACCATGCCAGAAAAAACACCAATATTAAAAATTTCTGCCGGTATAGCCTGTGTGGCGGATCATAATCAAATCGAAAGGTAGGTTATCTACGTGAACAACCATCCAAGATGGTTCGCGCCGTAATTCGATACAATCTTAAGGTGGTTCGAAGGGAAAAGGCACTAAGCTTGTAATATTGGTCTGACTTAGGAACGAGAGAGGTTATGAAGGGAATTACAAGAGGCGTGCTCGTGTTGCTGATGCTTGGCACCTTGATTCTCCTATCCGCTTGTGGCGGAGCGGGTAGCGAGGCATCTGATTCATCTGAGTCTTCCGAGGGCCCGCAGCGGGCTATTCAAAATAAGGGCTCTGATACGCTGGTAAATGTTGCCTTGGCCTGGGCTGAAGCCTATCGTGAAGTTGAACCCGAAGTCTCCATAGCCGTTACTGGTGGGGGCTCGGGCACTGGCATCGCCGCTCTCATCAACGGTACCGTGGACATCGCCAATGCTTCCCGAGCTATGAAAGATAAGGAAATCGAAGAAGCGCAATCCAACGGCATCGAACCCATAGAATACACCGTGGCCATTGATGCTTTGGCCATCATTACCAACCTCGACAATCCGGTCACTGAACTCACAATCCAGGAACTATCGGATATGTATACCGGGCGTATCACCAATTGGAAAGAAGTGGGTGGCAACGACGCGCCTATTATTCTGCTTTCTCGCGAAACGAATTCGGGAACCCATGTGTATTTTCTAGAAGAGGTAGTTCGCCGCGGGGAAAAGGAGAACACAGATATTTTCGCACCGCAGACGCTGCTGATGCCTTCTTCTGTCGGCATCACCAGTGAGGTACGCCGCAACCCTAATGCCATTGGTTATGATGGCTTGGGCTACGTCGATGCTGAGCATGAAAGTATCATCTCAATCGCCGCCGACAGCGAATCAGAATTTATTCCACCAACAGTAGAAAGCGCGTCCGTGGGGATTTATCCCCTGGCACGCAATTTGTTCATGTATACATCTGGAGAGCCAGCCGGCGCTCTGGCCGATTATCTGGCCTGGATTTTAGGTGATGAAGGTCAGCAAATCGTTGCCAATCTGGGTTTCGTTCCCCTGACTGAAGGGTAAGAATACAGTTTTTTGATGGTTCCTACTTATTGAAGAGAGAGAAATTGATGAGTACAGGAGATACGCAAATAGTGACCCAACAAGTGGCTTCTGCGGAAGCAGAGGTCGCGTCTCGTAGCTGGTCAGAACGCGTGATAGAGGGAGTGATACGTTTATGCGGTATTTCGGCCGTACTCATTCTCACGGTGATATTCTTATTCCTGATCAAAGAGGGAATAGGAGCGTTTAGAGAAATTCGATTTTTAGGGCTGGTGAGCTCCCGTTGGTATCCGATAGAAGGCATGTACGGCCTGATGCCATTGATAGTGGGCTCTCTGCTGGTAACGGCCGTCGCCATCGTTTTCGCCGTGCCCTTGGGCTTGATCACGGCCATATTCTTAGGCGAGATAGCCCCGCCGTGGTTACGAGAGATACTCAAACCGTTGGTAGAAGTGCTGGCTGGAATTCCCTCCATCGTTTTAGGTTTTTTCGGCTGGCTGGTCGTCGCCCCCCTGCTGCAAAGCATGGGCGCGCCCAGTGGACTCACCGCCTTTACGGGAGCGCTCATCCTGGCCTACATGACCTTGCCCACCATCATCAGTATCACCGAAGACGCCCTATACGCCGTGCCTAAAGAGTACCGTGACGGCTCTCTGGCCATAGGCGCTACTCAATGGCAAACTATTTGGCGTGTCGTCCTACCTGCAGCCCGTTCCGGCATCGTCATTGCCGTCATGCTTGGCCTTGGCCGGGCAATTGGCGAGACCATGCTCGTACTCATGGTGACCGGCAATGCGGCCAATATTCCCGAGTTCGGATTTGGAATGTTATTCCAACCAGTGCGCACCATGACCGCTACTATCGCCTCAGAGATGGGCGAAGTTGCCCAGGGCAGCTTGCACTACAGCATGCTCTTTGCCATTGGCATCGTCTTATTCATCATTACCTTCATAATCAATTCCCTCGCCACACGTTTTGTGGGTGGTGGTAGGCGCCGCAGAGGAGGTCAGATATGAGCCGGCAGCAAACACAAACCCTGGCCCGTATTCTCATTACTATTGTGGCCGCCATCGCCATCGTGCCTATAGTCATCGTCATCACCTTCCTTTTTATCAATGGTTTGCAGGCTATAAGCTGGGAGTTTCTGACCCAGCCGCCAAGCAATGGCATGACCGAAGGTGGTATCATGCCCGCCTTGCTGGGCACCATCTTGCTTACCTTGGGAACGGCGATTGCCGCCATTCCTCTCGGCGTTGGCGCAGCCATTTATCTCGCCGAATACGCCAAAGATACGAGGTTCACCCGCCTCATTCGTCTGGCCATCGTCAACCTGGCCGGGATTCCCTCCATCGTCTACGGGCTCTTTGGCCTGGGCGTCTTTGTCCTCTTCTTAGGTACAGGCACTTCAATCCTGGCCGGTTCGCTGACCCTGGGCATCATGACCCTTCCCGTTGTGATCAGCACCTCGGAAGAAGCGATACTGGCTGTACCGCAGGAATTTCGACTCGTGAGCCTGAGTTTGGGCGCTACCCATTGGCAGACCGTGCGCAACCAGGTCATGCCCCAAGCAACGCCGGGCATCATCACTGGGGTGATACTTGGCCTGGGCCGCGCTGCCGGCGAAACAGCGCCGATCCTTTTCACAGTAGCCGCCTTTTACTTGCCCCAGTTGCCCCAATCCATCTTCGACCAGACCATGGCCCTTCCCTACCACCTTTATGTAATAGCTACCCAGGTGCCGGGCATGCCCTTGAGCGTCCAATATGGAACGGCCCTGGTCCTGCTTTTCCTTGTTCTTTCACTGACACTGATCGCATCCATTTTGCGCACCATCATGCGCCGGCGACGTGAGTGGTAATCCTATGGCAACGTCTAAGCTATCTTTAGAAAATATTTCTTACACATTCCCGGACGGAACTCAGGCCTTGAGTAATGTCAGCCTCGACATTCGGCCCCAGGAATTATTCGTCATTTTCGGCCCCTCGCGCGGCGGCAAAACAACCTTGCTGCGCTTGCTCAACCGCCTCTCCGACCTGGTAGAAGGGGCCCAACGCGAAGGCACCATTCTCTTTAATGGCCAGGATATTTTTTCGCGCGGAACCGATATCATCCGCCTGCGACGCCGCATTAGCATGGTCTTCGCCATCCCTACCCCTTTGCCAGGCACCATTTACGACAACATGACCTATGGCTTAAAAATGGCCGGCAACGGTAAAAAAAGTCTACTTGACGAGCGTGTAGAACGCGGTTTGCGACAGGCCGCTTTGTGGGATGAAGTGAAGGATCGCCTTGATACATCCGCCTTCGCCTTGTCCGGTGGGCAAAAACAACGTCTGTGCCTGGCGCGCAGCCTGGCCATGGAACCAGAAGTCATTTTGCTTGACAATCCAACTTCGGGTCTCGATCCCATCTCTACGGCCACAGTGGAAAAGTCGCTGAATGAATTGAAGAAACGATATACGATAATCATGGTGCCTCACAGTGTGCAGCAAGCGGCCCGCGTTGCCGATAGGGCCGCTTTTCTATTAGGCGGTGAGATGGTTGAATGTGGCAATCAGGAACAGATATTCGTGTATCCGGAAGAGGAACGCACGGCCGATTACGTCACTGGACGATTTGGATAGAAAGTAGCATGGAAAACAAACTCGAAATACGCAATTTCAACTTTTTCTATGGCGATTTTCAGGCTCTGATTGACTTGAATATGCCGATTCACGAAAATCAGATCACGGCGCTCATTGGCCCATCTGGCTGTGGCAAATCGACTTTCCTGCGCGCGCTCAATCGCATGAACGATACCATCAGCTACGCCCGCGCCGAGGGTGAAGTGCTGCTCGACGGCAGCAACATTTATGAGGAAGACGTCGATGTCGTCGAGCTGCGGCAGCGTATCGGCATGGTCTTTCAACGGCCGAATCCTTTCCCCCAATCCATCTACAACAACGTCGCCTTCGGCCCGCGCATCTTAGGCTTGACCAAGAACGGCAATCTCGACGAAATGGTCGAAGAAAGCCTGCGCGGCGCTGCCCTTTGGAACGAGGTGCATAACCGACTCGATGACGATGCCCTGAGCCTTAACCCTGGCCAGCAGCAGCGCCTTTGCATCGCCCGCGCCATCGCCGTCAAACCGGAAGTCATCTTGATGGATGAACCCTGCTCTGCCCTGGATCCCATGGCCACCCTGGCTGTTGAAGAACTGATGCGCCAGTTGGCCCAGGATTACACCATCGTTATCGTCACCCACAATATGCAGCAAGCCTCGCGCGCCTCAGACTGGACCGGTTTTTTCTGGTTAGGCCGGCTAATAGAGTTTAGCGACACACTCGAGCTATTTACCAATCCCCAGGAAGAACTGACAGAATCTTATATCACCGGTCGCCAAGGCTAAAAAGAAGTTCAAGTTACCTAAAATGTTGAACTTCTGCTACTGGCATACTGCCAATTTTCAACTCAGATCGGCCACCTACCAACCTGGTACAATATCACTTATTTTCGGATAGTTGACAAACAGCTTTCTATACTTTATGGTAATAGATGTTAGTCAACAATACTGTCTGCTTTCTTGTATCGGCCTGTAAAATAGACGTTGTTCACATACGTCATATTTTGGATTGTAGAGAAATGGAAGAATCTCATCAGTTCAAAACTTCAAGTAGCCAATATTTAATTATTGGCGAGGTTTCGACGCGCGTCCACTGCTACAGATAATGCACACACGAACGGCCACCGATTGTACGCACACGGTTGGATATGATTGCGTGTAGGATCTGAATGGTACGAGTTCTGAAGTGTGATCTCGGCCAGGGAACGAGGGACTTGAGAAAAAGGAGGTAGCTATCGAGGATGTAAGAATAGAAAGGTAATTGACAGGTAGAATGCTATGCAGGAACGATTTTAGTTTCATTTAACAGATGGGAGTCAAATAGCCTTTTTGGGAGGGTTTATTATGTTAACAAGACGAGAATTTTTGAAGTTAGCGGGAGCGACCGGAGCCGCGTTGGCTGCTTCAAGTCAATTTGGTGTATTCCGCGTTTTGGGCGTGCCAGCA